>CAZDCJ010000031.1:0-12917 GCA_964503935.1 uncultured Candidatus Saccharibacteria bacterium | reverse complement strand
ATTTCTCTCTCAGTTCTCGTGAGTCCATTTCTTTGATTTTACGGGTAAAAAGGCTTATTAGCTTGATTAAGTATAATCGAAGCTAATGGAAAAATAAAGGGTAGACTTACATATATTTAGCCATAGAATCTTCTAGAATTTTACTTGTCTGTTGTGGTGTTAATTCGCCATATAAAATCGATAAAATCTTATCTATTAATAAATAATCATGCGCCCTAAAGAAGCCGGCTTCATAACTTCCGTCAAATATCAAATGAATTTTTGATGCACTAAAAGAAGCCCTCACCGTATCCTTCTCGACTTTGCCGAGAGCGCAGTCAAAATTGGTACAAACATTATCACAAAAAACCGAAGAAGATATGGTCCTCGTTTTTTTAATTCTATTGACAATATTGTCTATGTCTAAATTTTCAGCTAAATCAAAACCTAATGAGCGATAAGGATAATCGCTAATTTCAATTATTTTGCTAAGAACCTCCAGATTATCGGATGCTAAGCACAGATTTACAATTATGCCGCAAGACGTATTACGTTGATAATTTAATTTAACCGTTAAGTGATGACCGTTGGTTCTAAACAAATAACTTGGCAACTCCCCGCTCCCCTCTTTTTCATCCAAAGTACCCTTCACTCTAGATGCAATATCTTCAAGCCATCTATGGGCCATATCTCTGGCTTTTATTTCTGACAATTTCACATCCTGATTTCTAATCTCGGATAAAAAACTAAATTGAAAGATATACTTACTAATTCCTATACGATATCCGTCCTTCCAGCGATTAATTGCAGAAAGTATCTCACCACAAACACCAAGACAGAGATGACGTTCATGCTCATGCACGTCACACCTAGAATGCATTTCTGCATTTCTGATATCGTTTAAAACATCGATAAAAACTTCAAATTGTGACTTTGATTTAAATACAGGATTAAATAAAAGCCAATTCTTAATAATTATTTCTTTTAAATTTAGCAAATAAGTATAATCAATCAAGTCTTCTGATATCGTTTTGGTAGAATTCTTTTTCTGATTTTCCCTTCGCCTTTCTTCAAAGGAAATAACTTTTTCTTGACTCCAGCCGAATTCTCCTTTATACCAATTCTTACCGTATTTATCCGATAATATATCAACGATTAATCGTCTTAAGTTTTTCTCTGTATCATTGATACAGTCTTTAACTGTATCTGTAGTATATTTGAACTCTCGCATATCATTATTTGAATTTCAATATCTCCTCCGCAATAATTTCCGCGGGCTTCGCGGCCGGCATAGCGGCGTTATATTTCTGGATATTTTCACTGAGTTCGGCTTTCTTCTCCTGAAGCTCGCTCAGTTTCTCCAAAAGTTTCCCGCCGTCCAGATCCTTTTCTTCGGCAAGAATGATCATTCCCTGATCCGCGAAATGTTTGGCGTTGAGATACTGGTGGTTGTTGGCCGCCGAGGGAAGCGGGATGATGAGGCCAGGCTTTCCGAGCGCGATGATTTCCGAGAGGCTGTTCGCGCCGGCGCGGGAAATTATGAAGTCGCTGAGCGCGAACGCGTCTTTCATCTCTTCATCGAGGTACGGATATATCTTGTAACGGTGCTTGTTCGGAGCATCCATACCGTCCCGCCTCTTCTCGATTTCCGCGAAGTTATTCTTTCCGCACACATGGATAACTTGATATCTCTCCAATATCTTTTCAAGACTATCCGAAAGCAATCCGTTTATCTTCTGCGCCCCCTGGCTCCCCCCGAAGACGAGCACGACCGGCAGATTCTCGCGAAGACCGAAAAATCTTTGGGCGCGCGCCTTGTCGCCTTTTAAGATGTCCTCCCGGATAGGATTACCGGAAAAGATGACCTTGTATTCGGAAAAGTGCTCTTTGCTCTCCGGAAAAGAGACGAAGATCCTCTTCGCCATCCGAGCGATGATCTTGTTGGCCAGCCCCGGAACGGCGTCGGATTCGTGCGTCATCACCGGCACGCGGATATAAGAGGCGGCGATGACCGCCGGCACGCTTGCGAATCCGCCCTTGCTGAATACCACATCGGGCTTGAAACGGAGTATATGGAAAATTGATTCGTCAATCCCTATCAGGATCTTGAATATGTCCGATAAATTCTCAAGCGAGAAGTACCGGCGGAATTTCCCCGCGTTCACTTCCCGAACCTCGATGCCCGCGCCGCGGAGCGTCTCGTTGAAATCGCTCTTGGGACCCACGAATAGGAGTTCGGCGCTCCGGTCGCGCCTCTTGATTTCCGAGACTATCGATAATAGCGGTATCAGGTGTCCGCCCGTCCCTCCGCCTGTCACAAGTATCTTCATCTGTTTGACTTATTATTAACCTTTAATGCTTGCCTAGAAAGCTATTTACTACTCAAACCATCAGTTGTCATTCCGAACGTATGTGAGGAATCTGGGATTAAGACTCCTCTGCTTCAGAACCGCATGTTCATAACCCGATTCTTCCTATATATGAAGCTCCCAGATTTCTCCCTCCGCTTCACTACGCTCAAAATGACAGCTGAAAAAAATGAAATGGAAACAATGATTCTATAGGGATCGGAATATTTAAGCTACTTAATCATTTCGTAATCAATTTCCACAGCATCTTTCCCGTCTTTACCGCATCATGCTCCACGGTGCCTTCCCGGAGCAGGCTCGCCCCGATGAACTTATCCTTATCTAGGTCATTGCCGAAGGTCACCGGCTCGAGAAGAACCGGATCTTCTTTCTGGGCAAGGACCGTTTCCTCGAGCGTCGGCAGGCTATCGTTGTACAAGACATAGTCGAGTTCCGTGCCTAGATATTTTTCCGCCTCCCGCGCGAAGCGCTCCACGGTAAAGCCCGCCGTCTCTCCCCGCTTATTCATCACGTTCACGATGAAGATCTTCATTCCCTTTGACTCCGACAACGCTTTCTTCATTCCTCCTGCCAGGAGACACGGCAACGTCGAAGAAAAGAGATCTCCCGGACCGAATATAAGCGCATCCGCTTCCGCCACAGCCAGAAGCGCCGGCGCATAAGCCCTCACCTGTCTTTTGAGGAATACTCTCCTTATCGGCATTTCCGGATCATGGAGCTTCGGGATATCTACCTCGCTTTCTCCTTCGACTATCTCCCCGTTCTCAAGTTCCGCGCAAAGCACCACGTCTCCCACCGATGCGGGCAAAGGCCGGTACCGTTTGTCTATTTCGAGGAATTTACAGCACTCCTCAAGCACCTCACCATAGTCCTTCACGTGCTTGGCTGACCCCGCGAGGAAAAGATTGCCAAAATTATGCCCCCGATGTCCGCCTCCGAAATCTTCCGTACCGAAGCGCATGCCCCAAAGCTCCTTCTTCCACTCCGGCGCGTCAGAGAGCGCCAGCATGTGCCGCCGGATGTCTCCCGGTGCCGGTATCCCTAATTCGCGGCGAAGCGCCCCAGTCGAGCCTCCGTCATCGGCCATGGAGGTTATCGAAGTTATATCCGCGCCATATTTCCGGAGCGGCGAAAGCACCACTTTGGGCATCACGCTCCCCCCGCCGAAGCAGGCTATCTTCTTATTTCTCATATGTTTCGTAGGTTATCCGATTAGTGTGACCGGTTCCCTTTTCCTTGTCAATCCTCTGGTTCTATTATACCATTAAACCAGTAAACCATAAAAAAACGGAATGGAGAAATTCATCATAAACGGAGGAAAACCGCTTAACGGAGAGATTGAAGTAAGAGGCTCGAAGAATGCGACAACCCCGATACTCGCGGCGTGCCTGCTGACGAAAGAAGAATGCATAATCGACAATGTCCCGCGCATCACTGATGTCATGAACATGATCAAGATACTCCAGAGCATGGGAGTGGAAGTCGAGAAGATCGGCGAAAGGACGGTCCGAGTGAAAGCCGGTGACGACATGGACCCCGAGAAGATGGACTTCATGCTGGTCGGACGCATGCGCTCGTCTATCCTGCTCCTGGGGAGCCTGCTCGCCCGATTCCGTAAATTCAAGATCAAGCAGCCGGGCGGATGCATCATCGGAGCACGTCCGATCGGCATCCATTTCGACGCGCTCGAAGCACTCGGCGCCAGGATAACCCAGGATGACCAATTCTATTATTTCGAAGCGGATAGACTGGTCGGCAAGAAGATCATACTCAAGGAATTTTCCGTCACCGCCACCGAGAACCTCATGATGGCCGCGACGCTTGCCGAAGGCACCACCACCATCCGCACTGCCGCCATCGAGCCGCATGTCCAGGACCTCGGCAGGTTCCTCAGGAAGATGGGCGCGGATATCCGCGGCTGCGGCTTCCATACGATCGAGATAAACGGAGTCGAGAGCCTGCACGGCGCGCGCCACACCATCCAGCCGGATCCGATCGAGGCGGGCACTTTCGCCATCGCCGCCGGAGCCACGCGCGGAGAAGTGATCATCAAGAACGTCGTACCTAATGACCTGGACTTGGTACTTGAGAAATTGAAAGAAGCCGGCGTCCTCTTTGACATTGAGGAAGGCAACAAGCTGCACGTAAGACCGACCTCTAAGCTGGGAACGCTCACCAAAGTGGAAGCGCGCACCTATCCCGGGCTGCCCACTGACCTGCAGGCGCCTTTCGCGGTCCTCGCAACCCAGACAGAAGGCAATACCCTCGTCCACGACACCCTTTATGAGGGGCGGATGAACTACATCAACGAACTCTCGAAAATGGGCGCGAACGCCGTCATCTGCGATCCGCACCGCGCCATCATCACTGGCCCCACGCCGCTTTACGGCAAGGACATCCAGAGCTTCGACCTCCGAGCGGGCGCCACGATGATCATCGCCGCCCTCCTCGCCCAGGGACAAAGCACCCTCTCCGGCATTGAGCAAGTGGACCGCGGCTACGAAGAGATCGAGCAACGTCTCGGCAATCTCGGCGCGGATATCAAGCGGGAAACGATCTAGGATTTTTCCGGCAATTTTAAAAGACAGAATCATGATTCTGTCTTTTTTATGCCTTTCTTGGAACGGCTTCGTTTTTCCCGTATGATTTCCGTCATCTTCTTCATGCGCACCCCAGAGAGGTAAGCCCTTCTGTTTTCCGCCCCCTTACGGAGAATCCGCCTGATTTCTCTTTCCGAGGAACCACTCTGCCGGAGCCATTCTTTCTCGTCCAGCCCGGCCTTGAAAAGGAAGATGCGCATGCGCATTACTTCCCGGCTCGCGTCAGTATACTTGCTTATAAGCCGCGCCTCTTCCAGGCTATAGTAAGCTTCCGCTTCGAATCCCGATACCAGAAGTACCCGCAGCTCTTGCCAGACTTCCTTTTCTTTCCGATGCGTCAGGCCTGCCTCCTTGAGATATCTCTTCGCCGCAATAATGGTCGATTCCACATCGCCTTCCGGGCTATGCAGCCTGCCGTATGCGAGAAGAAGCGAAAAAATATATCTCGGACTTCCTTCGAATGCTTCCCGATCGTCATTTCTCAAGGCTACTACCTCTTCTATCCTATCACCTCTTTAGTTTTGATAATGTTGATATCTAGCAGCTTTTTATCCGTACTAACATATCCGTCGCGACAAGTAAAGTCCGGACATGAAACGGATAAAAAAATAATCTCTTTTAAAAAGAGACTGCGATATTCATTGCCTCGGCCTTTTGGCTACGCTTATGCCTCCTCTTTCTGTCTTATTTTCTATAAGCGTCCTTATTACTTCATTCGCTTCCATCCATCCGCCGTCGCCTGCGATCAATACCGCATTATATGCTTGTTGCACATCCATATTCTTGCTGTCGGACGCGATGACAGTCAGTCTTTCGACGGTTCCTCTGTACTTTATCCTACCGTCGGCAAACGCTGCCAATACGGCAATTTCCGCAGAGCCGTAATAAGTGATTTTTCCGTTATGATCGGAAAATGCCCTCAGTTCCCTTACCTTCCCGATTTTCTCAGGCGAATGGATATCTATCTTTCCATCATAAGATGCGACTACGACCGCCCATTCGGTTACTCCGGCAATAATCACTTCGGCACCGGACACGGAAGTTATATTCGCTCCGCGGACTTTACCGATGGCGACCTTATTCCGTTCAAGACGCGCAAATACTTCTACTTTGGCATGAAAATCGCCGATATCTACCGTGCCGGATACGTTCCTTACCTTGACATCCGCATTCTTGGGAATCCTGATGACGACTTCCGTAGTCTTTATTTTCCGGCTATCACAGTCCACCTTTTCTGCCACCATTTCTGCCCCAAAATCCTCCCGACCCGCACAAGCTGATGAACAGTTCTGGACGACACCGCTTATGATGACATTCCCTCCTGCCTGGATATCGCATCCCACCTGCATAGTCGCGGTAGATATTGTCAAATACTTCTCGTCTTTTCCAGGCGAGCATCCTCTTATAAAAAGGATTTCGTCCTCATTCTCAGCACATATCGTACGGACCTTTTTCCGCGTTCCGTAGACTACGACTTCCGGTTTGAGATGCTCTTCCTGCGGAATTATATGCACATTTCCATCGATGTTTTCGACGGCTAAACTGATGACTTTTACATTTCCGACATCTAACTTCTTATCTGCCATATTCATTCACCGTCCTTTACCATAATTTTGTTTTCCCTGATTCCGCCTTCATGCTCCAGACGCCCTTCTCGGATCGGTATCCAACTCGGGCCTCATTACATCCGTAATCCGCCCCCTCTTCGTGTCACGATCATACGCCGCAGCCCGGAAGATATGCAGATACACTTTGCCTTTTTCCGAATATTCGTAGAAACCTTCGAAGCCGAACTTGGCGTCTTCTTGTCCGCTGAAAGCGGTAGGAGTGATGTCGCGCGACATGGAAGTTATATGCGCTTCCACTGTCCGTGTTTCCTCCTTCCTATCATCTTCATATTCTATGACTAGCTTGACCGTCTTTTCCGAATTCATTGACTCGAAGGCTGCGGCAATCTCCGCAACCTCAGGACCTCTGAAAAACATCCATCTTTCATCCATTCCGTATCACCCTACACGAACAAACCCTTCGGATCTACATTCCATTTTTATTCTATTTTTAATGTACGTATCTGATATCCTCCGCATCCATAGATTAAAGAGAATAACGCATCATGATAATACATACAGGCCAGCAAGTCAAGACAAAAAACAGCGCTTGGACGCTGTCTTTTCGTTTCTCCGAAAGAGATTATTCCACCGTCACGCTCTTGGCCAGATTGCGCGGCTTGTCCACGTCCAACCCTTTCTCGATGCCCACGTAGGCCGCGAAGAGGTAGAGCGGGATGCAGGACAATACGGGAGTCAGCATCTCCAGAGTCTTGGGAATGTAGATCGTATCGGAAACGATGTCACCCAGGTCCTCGTTGCCTTTCGTAGTGACGGCGATGATCTTGCCATTACGGGCTTTCACTTCTTCCATATTGCTCCGCATCTTGTCATAGACGCTGTCCCTGGGCGCGATGAATACACAGGGGAAATTATCGTCAATCATCGCAAGGGGTCCATGCTTCATCTCCCCGCCCGCGTACCCTTCCGCATGGACATAGCACACCTCCTTGATCTTGAGCGCGCCTTCGCTCGCGATCGGATTATTGTACTTCCTGCCGAGATATAGGAAATTCCCATAAGCGGAATATTTCTTCGCAAGCTCATGGATGTGCTCGCTGTCTTTCAAGACCTCGTCCACGAGTTCCGGCAGCTTCTCGATCTCTTCCAGGATGCGCTTTCCGGTCGTAACCGACATGTCGCGCATACGCCCCAGATAGACGGTGATGAGCGCGAGAACCACGATCTGCGAGATGAACGCCTTAGTGGAGGCTACCGCGATTTCCGGCCCGGCATGATTGTACACTCCCGCGTCGGTCGCGCGCGCGATAGTGCTGCCCACGACATTCACGACGCCGAGACACATCGCGCCCTTCCGCTTTGCTTCAAGGAGCGATGCCAGACTGTCCGCCGTCTCTCCCGACTGGCTTACCACCAGCACCGCCGTACTCTCATCGATGATCGGCTTACGATAACGAAACTCGCTCCCGAGCTCGACCTCGACCGGGATGCCGGCATATTCCTCCAGCATGTACTCGCCCACACGCGCCGCGTAGCTGGCGCTCCCGCACCCGATGATGATAATGCGTTCGATTCTGCGCAGCCTCTCCTGGTCGAGTACCTCGAGGCCGCCGAGCTTGGCCAGCCCTTCTTCGATGATCATCCTTCCGCGCGTGGAATTGCGGATGACTTCTGGCACCTCGAAGATCTCCTTGAGAAGGAAATAATCGAAACCGTTCTTCTGGATGTCTGCAAGATCCAGTTCTATGGTGTCAGGCTTCTTCTCGATCTCGCTATAGTCCTCGATGGAAATGATGCGGTAATCGTCGCGCGTAATGACTCCGAGTTCGCCGTCATCCATATAGATCACGCTGTCCGTATATCCTACCAGCGCCGACGGATCGCTCGCCACGAAGGTCTCGCCGTCCGCGAACCCCAGGACCAGCGGACTGGATTTCTTCGCTACCACGACCTTATCCGGATCGTCTTTGGCGATGATCGCGAGCGCGTAAGCGCCCTCTACTTGTCCGAGAGCATTCAGGACGGCCTCTTCCAGATTGCCGGAAAAATGCTTCTCGATGAGATGCGCAAGTACTTCCGTATCGGTATTGGAGCGAAATACGTGCCCTTCCGTCTCCAATTTTTCTTTGAGGGATTTGTAATTCTCAATGATACCGTTATGCGCAAGATAGATATTCTTCGTGCAATCGCAGTGCGGATGCGCGTTCCCCTCGGAAGGGACGCCGTGCGTCGCCCAGCGGGTATGCGCTATGCCTACGTTCTCTTCCCAGTCCGCATCCTTCAGGGACTCGTCCAGCTCCTTGATCTTCCCCGCCTTCTTCACGCACCTTACTTCGCCGCCTTTCTTGAGCACAGCGATTCCCGCGCTGTCGTAGCCGCGATATTCCAATCTTTTTAACGCATTGATAAGGAAATCCTTGGCTTCGGCATTGCCGATATATCCGGCGATTCCACACATATATTTGGGGTTATATTTACTTTTTAAGTATAAGCCAGCAAGACTTCGAGGTCAATTTCACGGAAGATTTGACAAATTCTGATAAAGAATCTGTGTTTGGGAAAAACGCGATAAAAGGAGGGCGGAAATATGCCGGAAGACAGAGTATATGTACCGCTACCGAGATGGGGAAGCGCGCTCAAAGCGATGGGGAAGAATGATCAGACCGCCATACAAGAATTCGAGCAAGAGTACGGCGCTATTCTCCCCTTCAACGGGAGCACAGACGAACTGAAGAGACTCGTGATAGGAAATAAGCACTTGGACGGAATGGAAGAATTCACGAACAAAAACAACGGCAGGATAATCCTCATAGTGCCAGACGGAGAATTATCCCTAGAACAGTGGTGGGATTCGGCAAAACGCAGGGGCCGCAGCCAGTCAGTAAAAGAATTTTGGACGATGGTAGCTATCGTAGCTATCATAATGGCCTTATCTTTCATAATCATTCTCTTGGGAAAAATCTTTCTCCAAGGAGGCGCGATATGAAGGCTAAGGCCTTTTTTATTTTTTACGGCGCTACTTCAAGAGAGATAAACATACCACTGAAATATCATTCCATTTCGTCCCCTCTCCTACCGGGAGAGGGTCAGGGTGAGGGGGGGGGTAGTGATACTCCTTCAGATCCTGGATCCCCGACTTCTTGGGGATGACACAAATACAAGGATAACACTCTTTTCTGCCATCTCATGTCCTTTGATTTGTCATCTCGCTTGAAGGATCTGGGGGTTACCGATGCACTGGCAGATGATATCTTTATAAAGATATTGCCCCACGAGCTTCCTGTAATTCCCAGATTTCTCACACTCGTTACCACTCGGTTCGAAATGACAATAAGAAGGTTCGGAATGACTGCTTCTATTTTTATCGTATTGCCTGGGGTCGTAACTTGGAGTAGCAAACTTCAGTCCGCGTACATTTCGGGATCACACCCGAAAGGGTGTGGCAAGCGCGGGACAAAATATCTTACTGCGGCATTTATGCCCTCTCGGGCGTGGTCCGAAATTCTCTTTCGGGCGTCGTGATCAGAAATCCGAAGCTTACCGCCAGTAAGTTTTTGCCCATAAAGAGAAAGAGGAGCGTCTACTTCTCTTTCTTGTCCCAGCCTTTGGCCGTGAGACCTTTTTCCGCCGCGCGCCGCTGCGCCGACTGCTTGCTGGTGCCTTCGCCCTCGGCAATCTTCTCGCTGCCGATATAGACTCCGATGATGAAATGCTTGTCATGGTCCGGCCCCCACTCCTTCTCGACATGATAGGAAGGCGTGATGCCGAGCTGTTCCTGCGCCTCCTCCTGGAAGAGGCTCTTGGGATCCTCGTAGAGCTTCTCCTCGAGGATGTCGTCCATGTGGATAAGAATCTTCTCCGTCACGAATCTCTTCGCCGGCTCGTAGCCCTGGTCCAGATAGATGGCGCCGATCACGGCCTCCACCGCGTTGGCCAGCAGATATTGCCGCGCCTTGCCGGTATCCTTCTCTTCCCCGCGGCTCATCTTGAGATGGTCCTCCAGTCCGACCTCCGCGGCAACCATCGCCAGCATTTTTCCGTTCACCAAAGCCGACCTGAAATTCGTCAGTTCGCCTTCGGGGTTAGAAAAGTTGTTATAAAGATATTCCGTAGAGACCAGTTCCAGGACCGCGTCTCCCAAAAACTCCAACCTTTCATTGTGGTCGAGTTCGAAGTCACGGTGTTCGTTGAGATAAGAACGGTGCACCAGCGCCTGCTCGAGCAGCTTCTTATCTGTGGCAACGAAACCGATCTTCTCCTCGAGTTTCGATATTTCGTCATTCATCTTGATATATTAATATTTAGAAACAAATAAACGAGCTTGCGGCTCGATTATTTTTCCTCTTCAGTCTCTTTTTCATGACTTCCCGCTTCTCCTCCGATTTCCTTATAGAGACTGCCTAAGACGCCGTTGATGAATTTCCCCGACGACTGTCCGCCGAACGTCTTGGCGAGCTCGATAGCCTCGTTGATCGCCACCTTGGGCGGAACGTCGTCGCGCTTGCCGAACTTGAGTTCGTACACACCGATACGCAGGACATTCCGGTTGATGATAGTCACCTGCTCGATCGGCCATTCCGGCGCCAGTTTGCTTATCACCTGGTCGATCTCCTTCATGTTGTCGAAAATCCCAAACACTAAATCTTCCGCAAAACTGCAGTCATCCATGCCTTCCGCATACTCCTTCATATTTTCCGTGAGTATCCCGGCCAGCTTATCCTTGCTGAATTTTCTGTCATTATGCGAGAGAACGTCAACGAGCGAACTGTCAAAATCCCATTCGAATAGGCTTTGCATCGCGATCGACCTGCACAGATGTCTGTTGGACATACGGACTTCGAGATTTAATGATTAGCGGCTTGTTCTTTGATTATTTCGCTTCTTTTGTCTTCTTCTCCTTGACCGGCTTCGCGGCTTTTGCGGTTTTCTTCACAGGAGTTTTCTTCACCGGAGCCTTCTTCTCCGCCTTGGTCTCTTTGCCATTATAGAAACCACAGACTGGACAAGCGTAATGAGGCCTCTTGGCGCTGCCGCATTTCTCGCAAGTCGCGACATTGGTCTGCGCGAGCGCGTGGTGCGATCTTCTCTGATTTTTTCCCGAACTGGGCTTGCGTTGCTTTGGATTTGCCATAGTACTTTGAAATATTTACTGATTATTCTACGTTCAAAAGCGCATGCTCTAAAACACTGTCTTATCTTAAACTATTTCCATAAAAAAAGCAAGTTCGGCGGCTTTCCCCCGCTGCATATGGAAAACAGGCGCCTGCACACCCAAAGAGCCGATTCTCCTTCCCGGCCTCACCGCATGTCTCTTCGCCGCAAAAATAAAAAGGACCTGTAGGAATCGATGATTCTTACAGGTTAAATTTTGAAAATTCTTTTATTGGGTCGTTACCAGCGAAACGTGAGTATATACCGGTTCTACATCGGTATCTATTACCCTCGTAAAAGGTAACAATCCTGTATATACCGCATACTTGCTGTCGAAGTAGGCGACCATGTGTATATCGGGATCGGAAATGATTTCCTCTCCGCTGCTGCTGAAGGATATTGCAACCATCGCGGAGTATCCCGGAGTCGTTTTCTTGCTTAACATCACGGATGGATTATCTATTCCAGTACCGTCCATACGGGTAATTCCCCCGCCAGGCTGGATAGAAGGCGCTTTCTTATCTTTGATCAGCTTCTGATACTCCTCCGCGCCCTTCACATACAGCTTGAGATAAGCGTTAGGGCTTAATTTTCCACTGTGAGCGACAGAGTAATCAATGAACCTGGCATTACTGACCAAAGGATCGGAATCCTCCCATTTACTGACAATGCTACCTTTGTCTATGAGCTCAACCTTCATGGAGCGCCCAAAGGTCATCAGATCGCCAGACCAATCAGATTCATATCCGGCGATACATATCCTTCCACTCACACTGGCGCCATTATCCAAGGCGGTTGTAATGACTGCGTGAGGCGTCCCGTCTGCCCTAAGCATATACATGTTGCCTGGCGTTGCTGGAAATAGAGGCTTAGTGGTTATGGTTCCTGTCTGTTTGATAGTCGTCTCCGTTTTCTTCTCGTCTTTTAAGACGAGACCATTCTGCACTACCTTTGTATAGGTAGTGGAAGTAGTTTGGGAATAGCTGCTATATGTAGCATTCCCTCTTTGCGGAGCTGCTGCTCCGGGCATAACCGCCAATACCGACAAAAGCAGCATTAGCACGGCAAATATTGTGATTGTCTTCTTAAAGAACATTTACTAACCCCTCCATAGGGCATGTCCTTAATATCTTTTTTGTATGGGGAACATACGATATTAAGACCTTTCATTATACACCTTTTGGAATTTTTGTCAAGACCTCGGTTGCCAAACGATAAATGGCTTGAATATGCTAAAATCTGCTCCAGCC
>CAZDCJ010000030.1:0-14083 GCA_964503935.1 uncultured Candidatus Saccharibacteria bacterium | reverse complement strand
TGAGGTTTACAGGATTAATCCGGATAGTTTCGCAATTCACGGTATAAGAGCGGCACGATAAGAAGAGTGGTGCATTGATGGCAAAAGAAGCTATAGTCCGATACAAAAAGCGGTTTACGAAGGTCGTTTTTTGATTTATGCCCTAAAAAGGAGTATGATATACGAAAGATCAGATTCTATCATCTTGCCGCCATGAAAATGCCAGCTACCGAAAAGCACGCTCTTAGGAACGAATCCTTCCGGGATGCCGATTTGTCGTCGCGGGAATTCTCATCCTGCACTTTCGATAAATGCGATCTCGGCGAATGCGATCTTGTCGATACGATATTTTCTGATTGCACCTTTACCGGCTGCGACTTTTCGAATATCAAGGTCGAGCGGGCGAGTTTCCGCGGCGTAGTTTTCAAAGATTGCAAGCTCCTCGGCGTCGCTTTTTCCAAGGCGAGCTCATTTCTTCTCGACTGGAGCTTCCTGGACTCAAGCATCGAGCTCTGCGATTTCACGCGCATCGCGATGCCGAAGACCCGCTTTCTAAGGTGCGATATCCGGGAGACGGATTTCATCAGCGCGAACCTCTGTGAGGCGGACTTTTCCGGCTCGAGCCTTCGGGGCAGCCGCTTTGAGAGCGCGGACCTGCGCAAGTCCGATTTCACGAGTGCCAAGGATTATTACATCGATCCCACTTCCAATAGATTGAAAGGCGCGCGTTTCTCTCCGCCCGAAGCGCTCTCCCTCTTGTCCGGCTTCGGAATCGAGATAGGATATTGAACAAGCGGCATGTTTTGTCCTCATTGTGCCGCGGCCGTATCTTGGAGTAGCGGGTTTTAACCCGCGCCAGAAGACAGCGCGAACCGAAGTTTGCTATTCCAAAATACAACCCAGATACCGTATCTCTCTTCTAATTGTCTAATAAAGGAAACCATGTCCAAGATCGAAAAGTTCACCTTGTTCCTGATTGCCATGTCCTTTGGCGTCGCGATCTACCTTTATCCGCAGATGCCCGAGACGATGGCCTCGCACTGGAATGCTGCCGGGGAAGTGGACGGCTACATGTCCAAGTTCGCCGCGCTCTTCATGATGCCGGCGATGGCGCTCGTCCTTTTCGGCCTTTTCCTTATCGTGCCCAAGATCGATCCTCTCAAAAACAATATCGCGAAATTCCGCAGGTATTTCGATATCTTTATCCTTCTCTTTGAGATCTTCCTTCTCTATATATATCTGCTCACCATCGCCTGGAGCCTGGGATGGCGCTTCGATATGACCGCGGCGATGATGCCGGCGCTCGCCGTCCTCTTCTATTATATGGGGATCATAATCGAGAAAGCCGAGCGCAATTTCTTCATCGGCATCCGCACCCCCTGGACGCTCTCCAGCGACCGGGTGTGGGACAAGACCCACGCCCTGGGCGGCAAGCTCTTTAAGGTCGCCGCGCTTCTTACCGCCCTCGGCGTCTTCTTCCCGGACCATGCCATCTATCTCATGCTTTTCCCCATTCTCGGCATCTCCGCTTATCTGATGGTTTATTCTTATCTGGAGTTCAGGAGGGAGAAGAAAGAAAATAGTTTGTGATATAACAAACTATTTTTGCGATTTCTTGAAAACGGATACTGTGTCATTCCGAGCCGCCGTCAGGGCTGTATCCCGGAATCCCTTCATTTCGCTAAAGCTGCATAATTTGGTTTTATTCTCAATGAAGGGATCCTTAGACTCCGTTTCTGCCAAAGCAGAAACTCCGCTCAGGATGAAAAAAAGCAGGTTTTATCCGTTGCTCTCTTGCCTAAATCCCTATTTCGGGTTAGGATAAGGCATATTCATAACAATATAGTCACAATATGGCAAAAAGAAGGACCGGAGTAGGGAAGCCGGTAAAGTCCCATTCCAAGAAGACCGCGAAGCGGCTGGAGGCAAAGAAAGTCATGCTCGAAGAGAAAGCAAAGACTCGCAAGCGCGCCAGATGTAAATAGTCTGATAGGATCTTATGACGGTCCGCCGCGAGGCGGGTCGTTTTTGGAGCCTACGCTGTCATCCCCGCGGAGGCGGGGATCCAGGAAGGCAGCACGTCATAACGTGAATATCAAAATTAACCTGATCAATCTGATAAACTCTATATCTCGAAATAAATCCTACTATTTGTCATCCTGAACTTGTTTCAGGATCTTCGCAGTATTACGTTTAATCATTATATGTGAGAAGTTAAGCGTAGTATAAGGAGGATGCTGAAACGAGTTCAGCATGACAACCCAGGATGATGCTTGCAGTATTCCATAAAGAGGTTATGGCAGTGTCTGGCATTATGTAGCAAATATCCTTCTCACCAGAGTTTAGGACGACAAGATGACGGGCCTGTCCGGACGATATAAAAAATCCAGCTTCTATCCGAAGATATGGGCTGGATGCGTCTCGCGTTTTTATCTTTTCGTTTTCGCTTACTCCAGGAATGGGATTCCGATCATGATTATCGCCAGGCCATAGGACATACCGGCGAGGGCGATGGTCTCCTGCCAAGTCGTGGGCGTCGCTGTCCGAGCGATTACCAGTATCCCTAGCAGTATCAGGGACGTCACCTTCAGCATGAAATAATGGAATTCCATCAACGAGGGGCCTATCTTCTTGGCTTTTATCAGCCTCAATTCTCCGCATATTATGAGAGGAATGGCGATCATGGCGCATACCAATGCGGTACTTCCTGCGCGCAGGGCTGTCGGTATCAGTGCCAAGCCGGATAATGCTACGAGTATGTATGCGATCTTCAGTCTTTCTGTCATTCTGTCACCTTTGTTTGTATTTCGGGAAATTACAATTATTAAGGATAGCATAAGGATGTCGGTTTGTCAAGGGCGATACTTGGTAGATAAAGGATAGTATAGTATAATGAGCTATACTAATCCTTAAGCTAAAATTATGAAAGGATTCAATGGCAATATCGAGGACATGACGCTCGATAACGATAATTTCCGCAAGGTCCTTTATACGGGGCCGCACAGCCAGCTGGTACTGATGAATCTCAAACCCGGCGAGGAGATCGGCATGGAGGTGCATACGGAGAATGACCAGTTCTTCCGCTTCGAGCAGGGCGAGGGCAAGGTCGTCATCGACGGAAATGAATATTCAGTGGCGGACGGCTCGGCGATCGTAGTTCCGGCCGGGGCCGAGCACAATGTCATGAATACTTCGGAGAGCGACGAGCTCAGACTATACACCATCTACTCTCCGGCGCACCACAAGGACGGCATCGTGCGCAAGACCAAGGAAGAGGCGGAGAGCAATGAGGCGGAATTCGACGGTGTTACGACTGAATGACGGAGGCGGATAAAGAGACGCGATTTTCGCGCCTCTTTTTCCGATATTAATCAGATAATCTTGAAAAGATGGAAAAGAAAGCATGGGTAGCGATGGGTGCGGTGTTGCTTATGGCGGTTCCGGTATCGGGACTGGCGGGGGAGAAGAATGACAATAATCCGTTCGAGCGGGTCTGGGATGCGATCGTAAGTTTGGAAGAGCGCGTGGACTCTCAAGGCGAAGAATATGTGACGAAGACGCAGCATGAGGGAGATGTCGCTTTGCTCCAGGGGAAGATCGATAGCCTTACTTGCCGGCTGGACGGCGGCGAAGGATGTGCGGGCGAAGATGATGACGATGGCGATGACGATGGCGGCGGAGGCAGCGAGGAAGAGTATCTGCATTGCGGCATCGGGATATGCAGGAACGCCGTACGAAAATATATCGACGGAGTGCTGCAGGAATGCGTGCCAGGCGAGCCGCAAATGGAAGTATGCGACGGGCTCGACAATGACTGCGACGGCATGAGCGATGAGGATTTCGGCAATATCGGAGGATATTGCGAAATATATGATGAGACGGGAACTCATACCGGGACTTATATCTGTGCCGGAACGGGCGGATCTGTATGTCAGATCTGGTAATTCGAAAGATCGTGAAGGCGCGTTTCGTATCGAGCGCGTCTTTTTTTGTGTACACCTCGACACAGCATGCTTACATTCGGGATAAGATGCGGTATAATGGAAGAGGAATTAATGATAAGATGATTAATCTATAGAACAAATGTCGGAATATTCGCTCATAGATATGGAGGCGGAGAAAGAGGCTGTTTCTGCCCGAAAAAGACGTTTCAGTCCTTTGAAACTGGGAGTGCTGGCAATCTTCGCCTGGGTATTCTTCAAAGCCGCTCTCTGCTATGGATCAGAGGAGATGTCCTCTGCCGCTGTGCTGGTCGCTAATGCCGATCTTGCTATCCATGAGTACGGCCATATCCTTTTATGCGGCGGCGGAGAAGGTTTATGCTATGCGGGCGGTACGATCCTCCAACTTCTCGCGCCCCTTTCTTTCATCCTTTATTTCTTATTTACCCGGCAATATTTTTCGGCGTCTCTCGTGACGTTCTGGTTGGGAGAAAACATCATCGGTATTTCTCATTATATGGCGACGGCCATCGATATGGAGGGGATATATTTTTCGCCGTGGGGAGGGGGTAATGTCGAAGGCTCAGGACCCCGGGCTTGTGACGGACTGGAACTATATGTTTAGCTGTCTGGGAGTTCTGGAACATACTCCGACCATCTCCGAGGCGACCGATGTCCTGGGGTTCCTCGTGATGATAGCGGCAGTCATCTTCGGAATCATATCCAGCCGGAAAGGGGAGGAAGAATTCTGATCCTTGATATCCGTAAAGACAGTCCTTGCAGGAAGAGGGCCGTCTCTTTTATTTGATCGTGGTTCTCCTCCATGGATTCCTGTCTCTGCGGAAATGACAAAGGATGATAATTATTACTGCGAATGACTGAAAGGAGCATCGCGATCTAATTGCTGATAGTGTTTGAGGTCTAACCTTAAGCATCTGAAAAGATCAGACCTCTTGAGTATTCGCTGTGCCCCCCCATTTTTGCCAGGAGAGAAGGGATAAGTGCATCTCTTGACAATGATGTTAGAATAATATAACATCCAGATATGTTAATAATTTCTAACAAGAATATGACACTCAAAGATTATCAAAGATTCAGGATCGTCTTTATTATCGTGCTGTCGTTCCTTTTCAGTCTCTCGTTCCAAGTGAGGAACTATCTCGTCCCTATCGGGCTTCTTATGGCGGGAACGCTACTCCTAGCATATATTCGCCGGAAGGTAAAAGGAGTGATTGCGGATGAGCGGGATTACACCCTCGGGGGAAAGGCGGCACTCCTCGCAATCCAGGTGTATTCATGGGTCGCGGTGATTGCGATGTTCGTATTCTATGCGCTTCGGGATATAAATCCTTCTTATGAATCTATCGGCATGACGCTCGCTTTCTCCACGCTGATCCTTATTTTGGTTTATGTGACTGTCTTTCGCTACTACGAACGCATCAGTCTTACCGACAAGAAGTTCACATATTCTTTTGTGGTACTCATGCTTTTCGCCGCGCTCTTCGTCGCCGGAGTGCGGGGGCTTTCCGGCGAGGACAGTTGGATATGTGAAGACGGAAAGTGGGTTGAGCACGGCCATCCAGATTTCGCTCCGCCCGAGATCGAATGTGAATAATCAAAACATATGGAAAATAGAATAAAAGAATTACGCACCCGGCTCGGTATGACGCAGGACGAGCTGGCGTCTCTTGCCAACGTACGGCGGGAGACCATCGTCTTTCTGGAGCAGAACAAATATAATCCTTCGCTCAAGCTTGCCCACGACGTCGCCAAGGCGCTCGGCAGCACTATCGATGAAATATTCATCTTTGAGAAAGGAGAATGAAGAAAAGAGATATGAAAACCGCCTTCAGTCGAGGCGGTTTTCAAATGGACAGACTCATTTGATTCTTACGCTGTGAGCGATATGGTCCAGGATCTCGTCGCCGATCACTGGTCCTCTCCAACGGATCCTGACCCGCGTCTTTTTATCCGGAGTAATCGTCTTGTCTCCGTCCCAGACTCCTTTCTCCCAGAAGATGTCACCGGCGTTGTTTCCTATCCGATAATCATAATCCGCATCATAGGCCGTGCCGTCATGCTTCCTGCCGTCACAGGCTATATAATTGACGAATGTTCCCGGATCATTGGTTGCGATATGCTTGTGCTGGTAATCGGAGATTTCTTCGAATTTCATGCAGGTATCCATGGCAGTCTCGTACATCGGATAATTCATCACGAAGGTTTCCGTTTCCTTGCTGGCGTCCGTGAAGAAGATGTAGGTAGTCTCATTGTGATATTCTCCCGGTGCAGATTCTGTCTTCTCGTAGACCCACGACTCGGGATATTCAAAAGTGAAGTAGGCATCTGGAAGGGAAAAGGTCTTGTAGGCTGTCTCTGTCTGTGCCGCTGCAGCTTGTTCTTCGGATGCCCCCGTTCCAGTTTCCAGGACGGCATCTTCGATCGGGCTCTTTTCATCGTCCGGGCCGCATTTATCCGCAGGGCAGCTCTTTGCCAGAAAACCCATGCCGGCGCCGACAAACAGGAATACTACCAGCGTGGTGATCGATGCGACAGAGATTTTCTTTGCCTCTGCGCTTTTTCCCTCTTCCATTTTTTTGCTTAGTCATTAATATACCTGAAGTTTATCGTGGGTAGAGAGGACTGTCAATCGGAGTGGTTTTTTGACTGATAAGCACAGTTATGTGAAAATACGAATAGGTTAAGGCTTAATCTGCATATATATGATCATTTTGCTCGGAAGCGAAAGCGGACAGAAGATAGCAATACTTCGCGATGCGCTGGAATATCTATCCGGTCCGGATTTCCGTCTCGTGCCGCTGGCGGTTTCTTCGGGCATTTCAGAGCAGCCGCTCGATATGGAAACGACGGCGCGGGGAGCGGAAAATCGCGCGACAAGGGCGGCGGAAAAATTCGGGCAGCCTTATGATTTCTCATTAGGATTGGAAGCGGGCCTTGAGATGAAGGACGGACTCTATCATTTCGTATCGGTGGCAGCCTTATTACGGCCGGATGGCAACTTGTCGATCGGGGTAAGCGGACTTATCCCGCTGCCCGGCGACACCGGTGAGCGCGTCCTTCGAGGGGAATATCTCAGTGGTATCATCCGGGAGTATCGGGATCGCGAGGGATTGAGTCCGGCGGAAATCGAAGCTGTTGAGGATCTTATCAATCGCCGCCGGGGATTTACCGAAGCGATCCGGAAGGCGTGGAATATTCCATAGAGAAATATCTTGATATCGATTATCTTTAATGATATTCGAGAAATCATTTGCAAAAATATCCGCTCTTATTCGGAGCGGTTTTTGCTGTCTTCATTTATTTCTTCTTTTGCTTTCGTCCACAGCGCGGCGAGTCCGACGAGCAGCAGGAGCTGTTGGCGAGAAGTGTGCACATTATGGCACCCGAATTCGTGTCCTTTGCTGTTTTGAAGTTCACAGGTTCTGCAGGGATTGATCCCGCATACGCCTCCCGGATAGTCGATGTAGAATCCGGCGCTACCGATGCGGACTTCGAAATCGTACGTGCTGTTCCCGGCATACTCCGGCTCGATCTGGCGGTAGGCATCGCGCATGGCTTCTCTGATCGAAGAAAGATAGACCGTTGTCTTTCTTTTTCCGTAGAGGGACCTCAGCCACTCTCCCATAACCGGCTCGTTTCTCCATGGACGGCGCACCCCGAGCTTATTCGGACGTTCGTATTGGTCCAAAAATCCATAAGCTGGAGGCTCTTGGAATCCGTCTCGACCCCGCAGTTGTAAAGATGCGCGGTAAGGACCGAAAGACTGGCAGAGGAAGCAAGAATTTCCCCAGGAGTTTTCGGAAGCTGAAGTATGAATTCGGCAAAGCCGCCGATTCCTTCGCGCCGCTTCAGGACTCCTCCGTATCCCAGATACCTTTGCGGATTGACTGCGAAAGCACTGAGTTCATACTCCCTTTCCATTCCTTTGAGAAAGCCGGTTTCTGCGGTCTTTTTCAGTCTGTCTTGCAGGTGAGCAAGGACCATCTCGTGCATCCTTAGGACAAAGGCAGGCGTCTTGCTGTCCCAGAGAAGCTCGTAGCGCCAAGGCGTACGGTCTTTTCGGGTAAATTCTTCATAAAGCTGCATTCTTTCCTCCATTAAGATGTGGCTTTGCCGTAATATGACAGAAGGCAGCTCGTCTGTCAATCGGCGGATTTATCGGTCGGAACCGAGCTGTCCGCCTTGAGGAGTTTTTGCAAAACCGTGCCTTTTCCTCTATAATAGATTTATTTGAAGAAGACTGAATTTGTCCTCATTTTTCATGAGTGAGGATGGATATATGTCCTGTATCCGCGCGATAACTTAAGAATTAACCTAGTTCTTATGCTTGATCCGAAGAAAAAAGCGCTCCTTGCTACTCTCGTATTCTTTGCGGTGTTCTTTTTCGCGACCGCGAATATAGTCCATGAGAAACGGAAAAGCGCTCCCTCGGACGACGTGGTCGTGGCTGATAGTCCGATCATATTCTATTATGGCTATAGTTGTCCCCACTGCGAGATAGTGGAGGAATATCTGGACGAGAATGACATAGCTTCGAAGGTGAGATTTTCCAAGAAGGAAGTGTACAAGAATAAGGCGAACGCCGCTGAAGCTATCGAAAAAGCCGCGCAGTGCGGAATAGGCGCGGATGAGCTTGGGGTGCCTTTTCTTTGGGACGGTGAGAATTGCTATATAGGGGACCAGAATATCATCGATTTTTTCAAGAAGGAGGTAGAGGAGAAAGGGGAATCCGGATCCGAGGCAGTAACGGATACGATTTCGCTATCCGTCGGACAGAAAGAAGATTCCGGCACGGCGGAAACCCCGGTAGTCACGGATACGGTGTTCTATTACGGTGTGAGCTGTCCGCATTGCAAGGTGGTGGAAGAGTATATCGAGACGAACCGCGTAGGGGAAAAGATAAGTTTTGCCCGGAAGGAGATAAGTCAGGTACCTGAGAATCAGAGGGACTTCATCGTGAAAGCAAGTGGCTGCGGCATCGCGTCGGAAAGCCTGGGCGTGCCGATGTTGTACTTCGCCGGGGAATGCTACCTTGGGGAAGATGAGATAATAAATTTCTTTAAGGGGAAAAGCAATGAAGGTTGATATGAAAAAACTGAGCCTCTTTTCGCTGCTTACGTCCGCGGGGCTTTCGCTTGCGCCGGCTGCGTCCGCGATCTGCCCTATCTGCACGATAGTGGTCTCGAGCGGCGTCGGTCTTTCGCGTTATCTGGGGGTTGATGATAGCGTATCCGGTCTCTGGGTCGGCGGACTTACCGTCTCGGCTATCGTCTGGACGATCGATTGGATGGAGGGTAAGAAGATAATCTTCAAAGGGAGGAATTTGCTGACCTGGCTCGCATACTATGCTCTGGTGCTTTCCTCTTTCTATTACACTAACCTCATAAATGATCCTATCCAGACGCTCTGTTCTTGCGCCACGGACAAGCTCTTCCTTAGCATCGTGACGGGCAGCGCGGCCTTCGGCATGGGCGCCAATTGGTATTATTACACGAAGGAGAAGAATGGCGGTAAGGCGCTTTTCCCGTTCCAGAAAGTCGTGTTTCCTGTCATTCCGCTAATCTTGCTAAGCCTATTCTTTTATTTCTTAACCAGATAAAGATTCAAAAATATGAGCGAAACCAATTCCATAAAGAACCTCAATGAGTTCATCAAGAAGGTGGACGATATGAAAAAGCAGGACAAGATGGACCTGTCTTCGGACCAGGATCTCACCATCGCCATCATGAACCTTATTTCCATCGAGGAGCATTTCTTTTTCACTGGCGCGAAGCTAGGCAAGCCGGAATACTACGATCTTATCAAGGATGTGCGCGAGATGCGTAAAAGCCTCCTCCAGAGGATCGTAAAAGAGCCGGAAGGGGAAGTGTGGTGCATCAGCAAGCATCTCCTCTCCGCCTCGGAGCGGCTGATGGAGGTAGGCACCAAGCAGCTCGGCATGGGGCGCAAGGAAGAGGCGGCCGAGATGTTCGACAAGGCCTATAGCCTTTATTCGCTCTTCTGGGGAATCAATATGGGGTTGGTCGATCTCGGCGATGTGAAGAAGGTCGATGACGATGCTTTGGACAAGCATGATAAGGACAAGACTCTGGCGAAGATTACGGAGAAGAAGGAAACACCAGTCGAAGGGAAAGCGGCGGTGGAAGAAAAGGGATTCCTGGGCGGACTCAAGGAGTTGGTGAAGAAGGCGGTGGATTGCTGCATCGAATGATTTTCCAAGGGGGGTGTCCGAATCCTGGAGTAGCGAACTTCAGTTCGCGCGCATTTTGGTTTTGGAGTAGCGGGATTTATCCCGCGCTGTTATCCTAAGCAGTCGGATCCGAAATGCAGCGCAGGTTAAAACCTGCTACTCCATCGAGAATCTTCTGGTCGGTGTCGTATTATATAGTAGCGAACTTCAGTTCGCACTGCTATCCCAAGCCGAAAGATATAGTTGCATACGCCTGTTCTTACCGCATTGGATAGCAGCGCAGACTAAAGTCTGCTACTCCATTTTTTACTTTGTCATCCCCGCAGAGGCGGGGAGCTAGAGATAAATGGGAATTATTTTTTAAATCAATCAAACCATCTCATTTCCTTGGGAAAACCTATTTTGTAATTCCGGAATTTGCAAGGCAAATATCCGGAATCTTCTAGCTTTATCGTAAATATTGGATTATCATTTTTCAGATGAGAATCGGGGCAGGAACGGCGATGAACGTTTTTATCGGATTGAAAGCAAGGGCAGTCCTTTAAAATGCAGTAAGGACTGTCCTGAAAAGGCGGAATTTTTCGAAATGACAGATCGGGGATTTTCAAGGTGTGAGGAATCGCGCTGACATCGCGCCAACTCGCCTTGCAGTTATCTTCTAAAAATTATATAATACGCCTATAAATCAAAAAGTATCTCTTCTATTCATCTTTAGATTTCTCATAACTCGGATAAGCCCAAAAACTATGCCAAGAAAAAACATTGATTCGATATCAATAAACGGCAGACGAAAGACCAAGAAAATATCAGCTTCACTTCCAAATTCCAAGATAGCAGGGGGGGGGTATTAATAGCCGCATCTTAAATTTCAGCATCAAAAAACCAAGCTTTAAAACATACGGTCACGAACTCCGCAGTCGGATTATGACCGTTTTTTGTTCGGTTACCATCATTGTTTTCGGCATCACTTTCCTTACCCAAGCCACCCCCGGATCCATTGCCACTTCTATCGGCGAAGATATCGCCACCAACAATCTCTCTTTGACCGGATCCATTACTTCCGGCTCCTGGCTGGGCAGCATTATCGATATCGCCCACGGCGGCACGGGGCTGGATCTTTCCGCCATCGTAAAAGGCAGCATCCCTTTCTTTTCCAATACCGGCGTCCTTTCCACCCTCAATCCCGGCACTTCGGGGCAAGTTTTGACTTCGGGAGGAAATGGGGCGGATCCGAGCTGGGAGAATGTTACTCGTTCGGCTACTTTCGTCATCGCCGCCTCAGACAGCGCCCCAGCTTCCAAGAAGCAGGCGGATTATGTCTGCGACGGAAGTAATGATTTAGAGATTATTAACACGGCCTTAGCGTCTGCCGCAGGCGGATCTGTATTTCTTCACGCCGGTACATATACTAAGATAAACTTGACTGAAATATCAATTCCTTCTAATACCGCCTTGATTATGGCTTCTAATGCCATCCTTAAATTTGGGAACGGGCTGACGGGGGCAAATCCTGCAATGATTTCTTGTTCATATGTCGAAAATGTCACAATTCAGGGTGGAATCATAGACGGCAATAAGACAAATCAGGCGACAACGGGCATTGCTGCAATGGGAATTAAATTTATTGGCGTATCCGACAGCAGAATTAGTAATGTCTTGATAAAAAATATCGGAACACCTGAATCACTATCAGGATATGGCATATATCTCAATACTTCAAGCTATAATGTCATAGATTCTTGCGTTATCTCTGGATGCAAACGGGAAAATTTAGTATTATTTAGTAGTTCGAATTACAATACTGTTTCAAAAATAAAATCAACTGATTCAGAAGACAGAGGATTTGTAATTCATAGAGGGGAATATAATGTAATCTCTGAATGTGTGTCTTACAATGACACGAATGGCGGTATTCAGCTACAGCCATATGACGATAGGAAGGCCAGGGGAAATATTATAACAAATAATGTAATCAATACTACGGCCAACGGTATTCTGTTTAATGGTCAAAGTGGTGGAGAGTGTATGGGGAATTATGTGTATAATGCAACTACTGAAGGAATACAGGTAAGCAGCGAAGATGAAAATTGTATTATTAGTAATAATACAATAGATTCTTGTACTACGGGTATCGGAATATACGATGGCTTAAATAACCATATAGTCGGTAACACTGTTGTGAACTCTACGGGTATCCTATCGACAAAAACTGCAGGTATAATGTGCGCAAGTTCTAATATCTCAATTAGCGAAAATACTATATCGAATGGAGCCGGTGTCGGGATCCTACTTTATAGTTCGTCTCAAAAATCAAATATAAGTGTTAAAAATAATAATATCGTTGGTTCTGGTGGTTCAGGAATCTTTGTTCGTGGAGTATTGTCTGATGTGTTCATAGAATCAAACTATTTGAGAGACAATGCTAAGTCTGCAGAGGCGGGATTTATCAACGGAATTACGCTTTATGGCACAAATGACCGCGTCTTTATTAATCGTAATTCAATATATGGGGGGTCTGCGCAGTTATTTGGCATTAGAATACACTCAACAGCATCCCTAAATACAAATGTATTTATTAGGGACAATATCTTGGATGACTCTGGATTAGATGGAAAAGTCCGAGATAACACAAATTCAGCTACGTTTTTTAATAATACCGGCTATACCACCGAGAATTCCGGCACCTCGACCATCACCGCCGGACAGACTTCCGTCACCGTCACCCACGGCCTGGCCGCAACTCCCACCCGAGTACAAGTGACTCCGACGACCGCGACCGGCGGCAAGGATTATTACATCAGCGCCAAGACCGCTACCACCTTCACCATCGATATCGATTCCGCCCATACCGGCGACATCTCCTTCGACTGGCGCGCCACCGTCGGGGAGGGGAATTAGGATTTTGGAGTAGTTAACTTCAGTTCGCGCTGCATCTCGGAGTAGCGGGATTCATCCCGTGCGCATTAAAGAAACAGCGCAGACTAAAGCACTGGCAAGCCAGTATAAATCTGCTACTCCAAATTCAACTCCACCTGCCTGAATAAGCCGTATTCATAATAACTCATGCCAATTCTCAAATTACATCCCGACGCTATCCTTCCTGTACTCCTTTCCCTTGCCTCCGTCCTCGGTTATTCATACTTTGCCGGAGCCGTCCCTACGGCTAAGATGCAGTTTACCGCCGATACTATTCTCAATATGGAAGGTACAGTAAGCGGAGACCTTGTCGCCGCAAATGGTTCTATGTGCGACCAGCTGGATATCTTGGGCAAGGATCTTACCATCACAGCCATTCCCGTTTCCGGCAATTTTGTCCTCAAGACCCCGGTACACATCAATGCCCTTCGCGTCATCCCTTCAGGCAGTAGCGCGAATATATCCTTTAATGCCGACAACCTCATAAACGGCGAGATTGCAAGCTTCACCCTTTCCGGCAGCGCCACATCTGCAAGTATCGTCTGGGGAGTTCCTGCTTCCGACACCCGTTATACTGTCAAGGTAAACGGCATAACCTTCAATGATTACACTTCGAGCAGCAGCCGGGAGATATCTTTTGTCTACAATCAGGCCATGTCTTCTCCCCGCACTTTCACTCTCGAGCTCTCCACCGGTGGCGCAGCTTTCGTGCCTCCTGTAAAACCTGATGTGAGTGATGTGGATATATCTTCCGAGAGCGGTAAAGTAACTTTGGACGGCGCACCTGCTGATGTCTATCAGATCGCCATCTCCCGCACCCTGGACTTCAAAGATGTCTCCTGGCAAGATTTCGATCCCGAGAAGTTCAAGACCATCGGCGATACCTCGGAAACCCTCTATGTCAAATTCCGCACTGAAGACGGAGGCGTCTCGGAGGTAATCATCTATACGCCCAAAGCTGCTATAGCCCAGACCGTAAAGGACGGCGACATCATCCAGTGCAAGAACTCAGCCGACCCTTTCGCGGTATATATCG
>CAZDCJ010000029.1:2790-14234 GCA_964503935.1 uncultured Candidatus Saccharibacteria bacterium | reverse complement strand
TCGGTCGTGGAGAGCGATGATATTTATAAGGCTATAGACGACGTGAAAGACGAACTCAAGATAATGATCAACGAATATAAGACCGAGAAGATAGACCAGACTCGCAGAGGCAGCAAGGTCATCAAGGATCTCAAGCGTATCTCGCCGCTCGCGTGGGCGAAAGGCGAATTCCGCAAGCTCCGTCGGAAATAAAATCTGTCGATCTTTCTGCGAGGAGGCGAAATTTGATTTCGCTTCTTTCCTTTGTTAGAATGCGTAAATAATCTTAAGACCAAAGCTATGACGATTTTAGATAAGATATTCGGAGATCCGAATGAAAAAGAGGTAAAGAAATTGCAGCCGACGATAGAGAAGATCGATGCGCTGGAAGGGAAGTATAAAGCGATGCCCGATGAGGAGCTAAAAGGACAGACTTCCGTCTTCAAGGAGCGGATCACGAAGGGGGAGAGTCTCGATGACATACTGCCGGAGGCTTTCGCGACCGTGCGGGAAACGGCGAGTCGCGTATTAGGCCAGAGACATTATGACGTACAGCTTATCGGAGGCATCGTACTCCATAAAGGCCAGATTGCCGAGATGAAGACCGGGGAAGGCAAGACGCTAGTGTCCACGCTGCCGGTCTATCTGAACGCGCTCAGCGGAAAAGGAGTGCATGTCGTGACCGTGAACGACTACCTCGCAAAACGCGACGCCAACTGGATGGGCCCGATATACGATTTCCTGGGACTTAGCGTCTCCACGATCCAGCACGATCACTCATACCTCTTCGAGCCGAATGCCGCGCCGGACGGACAAGAAGTTACGGTCGAGATGCAGAATTTCCGGGAAATCAGCCGCAAGGAAGCGTATGCCGCCGACATCACCTACGGGACCAATAACGAATTCGGTTTCGATTATCTGCGCGATAATATGGCTGTACAGAACAAGCAGCTGGTACAGCGCGAGCTCAATTTCGCCGTGGTAGACGAGATTGACAGCATCCTCATCGATGAGGCGAGGACGCCGCTCATCATCTCCGCGCCGGACATGGAATCGGACAGTATGTACGAGAGCTTCGCGCGCATGATACCGCGTCTTGCGAAAGAGACCGACTACACTGTGGACGAGAAGATGCGCGCCGTCAGCCTTACCGAAGAGGGAATCGACCATGTAGAGCAGATGCTCGGTATGCAGAACATCTATGACCAGGGCGGTATCGCGCTCGTGCACCATCTGGAGCAGGCGCTCAAGGCGGAGATACTCTTCAAACGCGACAAGGACTATATGGTAAAGGACAATGAGGTCATCATCATCGACGAATTCACCGGCCGTGCCATGCCCGGACGGAGATTCAGCGAAGGACTCCACCAGGCGATCGAAGCGAAAGAGAACGTGAAGATACAGAAAGAGAGCCGCACGCTCGCGACCATCACTTTCCAAAACTATTTCCGCCTCTACTCGAAGCTGTGCGGCATGACCGGGACGGCATCCACTTCTTCGGAAGAATTCGGCAAGGTCTACAGTCTAGAAGTACTCGTGATCCCGACCAATAAGACTGTCGTGAGAACCGACCGACCGGACTCCATCTACAAGACCGAGAGAGGTAAATTCAAGGCGCTCATCCGCGAGATCAAGGCGCGCCACGAGAAAGGCCAGCCAGTCCTGGTAGGTACCATCTCTATCGAAAAATCGGAAGTCCTGAGCGAACTCCTCACGAAGGAAGGCGTCAAGCATGAAGTCCTGAACGCCAAATACCACGAGAAGGAAGCGCTCATCGTCGCGAACGCCGGGCAACGCGGCGCGGTGACCATCGCCACCAACATGGCTGGGCGCGGGACCGACATCAAGCTCGGAGAAGGCGTAAAAGAGCTGGGTGGACTCTGCATCCTCGGCACCGAAAGGCACGAGGCACGACGCATCGACAACCAGCTCCGGGGACGATCAGGGCGGCAGGGCGAACCGGGTGAGACGCAGTTTTACGTTTCCACCGAAGACCATCTCATGCGCGTATTCGGCTCGGACAAGATGAAGAAGGTCATGGATACTTTCGGCATCGAAGAGGACATGCCGATCGAGAATTCGTTCATTTCCAAGCAGATCGAAGGAGCGCAGAAAAAGATCGAGGGCTATAACTTCGACCTGCGCAAACACATCCTCGACTACGACGACGTCATGAACAAACAGCGCGAATCGATTTATAAGAGACGGCGGGATATACTAAAAGCCACCAAGAACCTCGAAGAGAATAACGGACAGCTTCCGGTCGATAAGGATAATTTCCCGGAACTCCTCAAACTCAAGGACAAGGTCCTCAATATGCTCGAGAAGCAGATCCAGGACATCGTGTCGGTCCACTCAGCGGCCGAACGCCACAATTGGGAATTGAAAGCGATATGGGAAGCGGCCAATAAGATCGCTCCGCTTGAGAAGGCCATCGAGACGAAGCTCAAGGAGATCATCGAATCCGATAAGCCGGATGAATTGGCAAAAGGAGAGGCGGTAGACCTCATCTACGAAGCCATCTGCAAGGATTACAATGAGAAAGAGGAAGAAGTGGGATATGAGACTTCGAGGAACATCGAAAGGATGGTCCTGCTTCGCAGCATCGACGTGCTCTGGATGGAGCACCTCACAGAGATGGATAACCTGCGCGACGGCATCGGCCTCAGAGGCTACGGACAGCGCGATCCGCTGGTCGAATACAAGAAGGAAGCCTATCGCATGTACCATGATCTCATCAATGCCATAGAGGGGAATGTGGTAAATTCGCTCTTCAAGATCAAAGTCGCGAGGAAGATCGAGTCGCCGATGGAGAACAAGAACGTGACCGAGAGTGGCGGAAGCGTCGATGACACCCAGGTCAATAAGCCGGAAATCAACAAAGACAAAGTCGGCCGCAATGACCCGTGCCCCTGCGGATCAGGGAAGAAATATAAGAAATGCTGCGGAAAATAAACTTATGGGATTCAAGAATGATAAATTCAAGAGGGACAGAGGAGGCTATTCGAGATGGTTGCTTTTGTCGTGTGAAAAATGCAAAGAGCCGCTATTCATCTATCAAAAAGACGGCTCGGGAATACTCAAGCGCCTGTATCGCGACCGGATAGCAGGCGGGCTCAAATCCAAGGACCTCGCTTGTCCTAAATGCAAGACCCTGCTAGGCGTGAGCATAATCTATAAGAAAGAAGACCGGCCGGCTGTCAGGCTATTCGTGGGGGCGGTGGAGAAGAAGATCATGAAAGAAGGAGAAATAAATAAGGCTGTCTACAACGGCCTATACCGCTTCGATGGCGACGAGAAGGATTAGAAACGCCGTAAAAAACATGATTAGACCAGGAAAATATCATTATTACAAAGAAAAAGAATATGAAGTGATCGGCATCGTGAAACACAACGAAACGCTCGAAGATTTAGTCGTGTATCGAGCGCTATATGACGAAGGGCAGATATGGGCAAGGCCGCTCAAGATGTTTCTGGAAGAAGTCGAGATAGAAGGCAAAAAGGTCCCAAGGTTTGAGCCTATAGGATAACATGATGAGAAACTTTGCCGAGAATAAATGCTTCAAGAGGTTAAGGAATTATTGAGATAAAAACTCAAATGAAAGAAAATCTTCAAAACATCGAAGGCGAAATCGAACGCTTATATGCAGGGCGTGACAGGGAAGTTAGACTAAGTCATCTTCAATGTATACCAATGGAATTTATTGAAAGTCAGATTAAAAAGACTGAAGAAGATTTTGCGAAAAAGATTGAACCGCTAGAACGAAAAAGAAAATTTATCATTGAAAGGAAGAGTGTTGAAAATAAAATCACCATTATTCTTGGCGCATTAGGAATATTAGTAGCCATAATCATCGCAGCATTAGATTGGTTTGTGTTTGTATGATACTGAGCTAAAAAAATACCAAGAGAATAAATGGTTGTTTTAACAAAAATATAGTTCTGTCATCCCCGCGGAGGCGGGGATCCAGGAAAATAGACGAAAATACCACAACAATCAAAAATGCATGGATTCCCGCCCGCGCCACGCTGTAGCTTCGGCGAGGCGAGTCTTCACGGGAATGACATCGGTTATTTGACGATATTTAGTTTAAATTTTGCCACATGAAAACTTATTTCGTCTACATCTTGGCAAGCAAGAAGAACGGAACATTATACATTGGCATAACTTCTGATATAGCGAGGAGGACATGGGAACATAAGGAAGGTCTAGCAGAAGGCTTTACGAAGAGATATGATGTAAAATCACTGGTATATATAGAGCAGACAAACAATGCAGTAGCAGCGATTGAACGAGAAAAGCAACTGAAGAAATGGAATCGAGCTTGGAAGATACGACTGATTGAAGAGAATAATCCCGAATGGAAGGATATATCCAAAGAATTATAATACTGGATTCCCGCCTCCGCGGGAATGACAAAATCAAAATTGTGCCGAATAAGACCGTGACCTTCACAGATCAGAAAGTTAACATTTTTATAAACAACCATGCCCGAAGAACTTAAATCCGAACCCGGCCTCGAAGCCGCACTCATCAGCGAGGGAACATTCGCGCGCGAGCTCAGTATGTGCAAGAAGCTCAGCCGGAAGAGAGAGGGGAAGTGCAACTGGGGAGAATGCGCTAAGTGCGGCGTCATCCCGCTCCTTTATAAGCTCGGCAAAGGGGAATTGTATGAGAAGGAGGAGGAAGTAAAGAAACTTAAGGAAATGACGTTCGAAAATGAAGCTTAAACACCCCTTGTCATTCCGGCACGAGCGACTGAAAGAAGTGATTGAGGAATCTGGGAATGGCACGATACAGATCGGAATGTCATTTTTATAAAAAGAATAAGCTTATTGCCTTCGTACATTTCCCAGATCCCTCAGGCAAGTACGCCTTTCGGGATGACAAATAACGATGGAAGCATAATATCAACAAGCATGAAGATAATCTTAGGCTCGCAGTCCGTAGGACGAAAACAGATGATGGAAGAAATGGGACTGGAATTCGAGGTGATGGTATCGGGAATCGATGAGAAGGCGATCCGCTTCGAAGACCCGTCCGAGCTCGTGAAAGCGCTAGCCAAAGCTAAAGCAGAAGCGCTGCTTTCCCGCATAAATGAACCGGCTCTCCTCATCACTTCCGACCAGGTTGCCGTCTGCGAGGGCGAAATCCGGGAAAAGCCCGCAAACGAAGGAGAAGCGAGGAGGTTCCTTGAAAGCTATAGCCGCTTTCCGGTCCGGACTGTAACCGCCGTAACCGTCACCGATACGGGAAATGGAAGGCAAATTACCGAAGTAGATATCGCCACCGTCCGCTTTTCCCAATTCACATCTGAAGAGATAGAAGCCTTCATTGCTAGCGAGGAGGCGTTCGGCCTGGCCGGAGCTTTCACTATCGAAGGAGAAGTGTGGAAAAAGCATATCCTCGGCATCGAGGGAGCGCGGGATAGCGTAATCGGACTCCCCAAGGAACTTACCCGAAGACTCATTGCCGAAATCATAAATAACAAGGAACAATAATATGAAAATAAAAAACGGTTCATCGATCGGGAAGAAAAAGACATAAAATGGAAGAAGATCGCGAAACCCTAAAGCCTACCCAAAAACTTGTAAAAAAGAAGAATGTCTATTATACTGAGGAGGTCATGACCGACATTGCTATTTAAGAACGCTCATCTGCTACCAAAAAGGCAGTACCGGCCTTATTTGGTTTTTTTATATTTTTAACCTATATTTTTGCAACTATGTCAAGCAAAAGAAAGCTGATCCTAAATTTAATGCTAATTCTGGTCTTGTTTGCTGCGAGTGCTTATGCTGTCTATCCCAAGAACCAGGGAATAAATCTTACTAAATACGGTATAGACTATAGCAATGACCTGGAGTTCAGGCTCGGACTTGACCTCAAAGGAGGCACTCACTTGGTCTATGAGGCCGATCTCAGCCAGATAGCCGAGGGAGACAGGGAGTCCGCCATGGACGGCGTCCGGGACGTCATCGAAAGGCGCATCAACAGTTACGGCGTAGCTGAACCGACCGTACAGGTGTCCCAAGGCGAACGCCTGATCGTCGAACTGGCCGGCGTGACCGATGTCAACCAGGCCATCCAGATGATAGGAGAGACTCCGCAACTGGAATTCAAGGAAGAGATGACCGAGGAAGAGAAGACGGCGATCCGGAATCAATATGCCGACTCCAATATCCCGGAAGAATATCTCTCCGTACTCTTCTATAAGACTACCGGACTGGACGGCACGAAGCTTGACCGCGCCGACGTCTCTTTCGATTCCTCTACCTACGAACCGGAAGTCCGCTTGCAATTCGACAGCGAGGGCACCAAGCTTTTCAGCGATATAACGATCCGCAACGTCGGGAAGACCGTAGCCATATTCCTCGACGGCATGCCTATCAGCACCCCGACGGTAGACGAACCGATTACCGACGGAGAAGCCATCATCTCAGGCAATTTCACGACAGAAGAAGCCCAGACGCTCGTACAGAGGCTCAATGCCGGAGCTCTGCCTGTGCCGATTACGCTCCTCAGCCAGCAGACCGTCGATGCGAGCCTCGGCCAAGACTCAGTCAATTCCAGTCTTGTCGCGGGAATCGTCGGATTTATCCTGCTCAGCCTCTTCATGATCGTTTACTACCGCATGGAGGGAATCCTGGCAGTCATCGCCCTTATCCTTTATGTGCTCCTCTCGCTCACGATATTCAAGCTTATCCCGATCACATTGACACTGTCGGGCATCGCGGGATTCCTACTTTCTATCGGTATGGCAGTAGACGCTAACGTGCTCATCTTCGAACGCATAAAGGAAGAGATCAAGCGCGGCAGGACGATAAAGGCCGCCATCGAAGAAGGGTTTGCGCGCGCCTGGAGCTCGATCTTCGATTCCAACGCTTCTACCTTGCTGACCTGCGTCATCCTGATTTTCGTCGGGACCGGAAGCGTGAGAGGATTCGCCATAACGCTCAGTATCGGTGTGCTCCTCAGTATGTTCTCGGCCATCACGGTCAGCAAGAATTTCCTCAGGATCGCGACCAAATTCAAGGCATTCCAAAAGCCTTGGTTCTTCGGAGTCAGGAATAAATAATCCAACCTATTAATAACCATTTAAGACCTCGTATGATAAAAATCATCCAAAGAAGAAAGATATGGTTCGCATTTTCCTCCATCCTGACCATCGCGAGCATCGCCGCGCTCGCTTCCTGGGGGCTGAGGCTGGGCATCGATTACACCGGAGGATCCATGATGGAAGTGACCTTCAATGAAAGCAAGCTCGACAGCAGTGAAATCTCGCAAGTCTTTACCGGCCTTGATATGGGGGAAGTGACGGTGCAATTTTCAGGCGATAATGACGCGTTCCTGCGCTTCAAGGAAGTGGACGAGCCTACCCACCAATCGATCCTGACTGCTCTCAACGACAAAGCTGCGGAGAAAGCCGGCGCAAGCACGACCGAAGAGGCCGCACAGGCAGAACCTGCCGATACCGCGGCGACCGAAGCGGTTCCGATAGAAGTCCAGGCACAGACCGCCGAAGGAGAGAACGTGACCGTAAACGCGGAAACCGTAACCGACACGGACAATACGGATTCCCAGGAGATTTCCGGAGAAGGGGAAGTAGAAAAGATTTATGTCTCGGAAAAGAGTTTTGACGCCATCGGTCCGGTGATCGGAAACGAGCTCAAGAATACCACTATCTGGGCGACTATCATAGCCCTTCTCGGCATTGTCCTCTATATCGCCTGGGCGTTCCGCAAGGTCTCCTACCCAGTTTCCAGCTTCAAGTACGGACTTTGCGCGACTATCGCGCTCTTCCATGACGTAATCATCACCGCCGGAGTCTTTTCAGTGCTGGGGCACTACTTCGGCGTGGAAATCGGAGCGACTTTCCTGGCTGCCCTTCTCGCAATCCTCGGGTATTCCGTCAACGATACCATAGTCGTATTCGACCGTACCCGCGAGAACTTGCTGCGCGGCCGGATGAACGATTTCGAAGATACCGTGAATTTCTCCGTGAATGAAACCCTTGCCCGTTCCATCAATACCTCGTTCACGACGCTTCTCATGCTCTTCGTGCTTTATCTCTTCGGCGGCGCCTCCATCCAGACATTCGTCCTGGCGCTGATCGTAGGCATTGCCTTCGGAGCTTACTCTTCGATCTTCATCGCCAGTCCGCTTCTCGTCACCTGGCAGCATTACGACGCGAAGAAGAGAGGCAAGAAGTAGATCATCCATATTGGCATAAAACGGCAGTCTCCAAGCTGCCGTTTTTTCGTTTCTGTCACTAAAACCATTTCTTTTTTTGATAGAGCGGTAAATGCATCTATCATTCCGGGATTGACCCGGAATCTACGTTACAGAAGGACAGAACAGTGCTCTTGAATAGACACAAGTGCATGTGTAGATTATCTGCAGTATTAATATTTGGTGCGTGGCGAACGAAGACTCCGGGTCGAGCTCGGAATGATAATATAAAAGGAATGGCGTTGCTTTTTGTGGATTTTCTTTTTCGCAGTAATGACATCAGAATTGACTTTTTATTTGCTTCCTGTTAATCTCCAGAAAAGCATAAACCCTGCTTTTATAAGCAAAAAAAGGAGGAATAATCCATAGATATTGAAAGAATAGGATTTGCGTTAGCACTGTTTATTGCGGCCGCCCTCGCATCCATATCGGCATACTTAATTCATATAGTGCTTTCATATTTCCTTGAGGCCTTATTCTGGAAAATAGAGCTATCTACTTGCGCAGCCATCTTCATTTTTATGGCCAGCTTCATTCTCTGCTGGGGAAAGATAGACGAGTACACAACAAGCTATAAATACCCTACCGAGCCCGTCGATGACCTTCCGTAAATTTCTTTTACAAAGGTCTTTTTTTATGCTAAGATAAGGCATAATACTATTAAAACAACAAATCATATGGCAGAGAAAAAAGAAGAGGGCCTGATGGAAAAGATCGTGTCGCTGTGCAAGAGAAGAGGATTCGTGTTCCCGTCATCCGAGATATACGGCGGATTCGCGGCGGTCTATGACTACGGGAACTACGGCGCCGAGCTCTCCAAGAACATCAAGAACGAATGGTGGAAAGCCATGGTGCAGCTTCGGGAAGATATCGTGGGACTGGATAGCAGCATCTTCATGAGCCCGCGCATCTGGGAGGCTTCCGGGCACGTGGCCGGCTTCTCCGACCCGCTCGCGGAATGCAAGAACTGCCATGCGCGCCTTCGCGTCGATCATCTTCTGGAAGACGCCGGGGTATTCGCGGACGAGAAGATGACCGAGGACGAGATCAACAAGCTCTTTTCGGAGAATCTCGACAAGATCAAATGTCCCGTGTGCGGCAAGAAGGATTTCACTCCGGCGAAGAAATTCAATCTCCTGGTCAAATCCAATCTCGGCAATTTCACGGAAGACTGGGGAAAAGAGCCGGTGTACCTGCGCGGCGAGACTTGCCAGGGGATATACGTCAACTATAAGAACGTGCTCAATTCCGCCCGGGTGAAAGTCCCGTTCGGGATCGCCCAGATCGGAAAGGCCTTCCGCAACGAGATCACGGCGCGACAATTCATCTTCCGCACGCGCGAATTCGAGCAGATGGAGATGCAGTATTTCGTGCGTCCCGACCAAGAGATGGCCGAGTACGAGAAGCTGCGCCAGGCGCGCTGGGATTACTACATCGCCCTCGGCATCAAGGAAGAAAACCTCAAATGGCACAAGCACGAGAATCTTGTCTTCTACGCCAAGGAAGCATACGACATCGAATACAATTTCCCGTTCGGCTTCAAGGAACTGGAAGGCATCCACGCCCGCGGCGACTATGACCTTACGCAGCATGGCAAATACTCCGGCAAGAATCTCTCCTACACCGATCCGGAAACGAACGAGAATTATGTTCCGCACATCATCGAATCCTCGGTCGGAGTAGGAAGGACCATGCTTGCGGTGCTTACTGACGCTTACACTGAAGAAGAAGTCGATGGAGAAACGCGTATCGTGCTCAAATTCCCGCCGCGCCTTGCGCCGATCAAGGCCGCTATCTTCCCGCTCCTCAAGAACAAGCCGGAGCTGGTCGAGAAAGCCCACGGCATCTACGACGAGCTCAAGCAGGAGATGATGTGCGAATTCGACGACAGCGGAAATATCGGCAAGCGCTACCGCCGGCAGGACGAGATCGGAACGCCTTTCTGCGTGACAATCGATTTCGAGAGTCTCGAGGATGAAGCGGTAACGGTACGCAGCCGCGACACGATGACGCAGGAAAGAGTGAAGATGACGGAGCTCAAGGATTATCTCAAAGAAAAATTGAGATAGACATTCTGCGGGCAGGAACTACGGACAATATTCATAAAAATCCTAATGATTATACTATGACAGCTAAGAAGAATATGGAGTTGGAGAGGATAAATACGCTTCTCGAAGAATTTTCCAATACGTGCGGGATTTCCGGATTCGAAAGGAATGTCAGAGAACTTCTTCACAAGAAGATCAGGCCTTATGTCGACGAGATACGGACGGACAACATGGGCAATCTTATCGCAACCAAGAAAGGCAACGGGCCGAAAGTGATGATTGCCGCGCACATGGACGAGATCGGATTCATGGTCAAATATATCGATGATCAAGGCTACATATATTTCTCAAGATCGGGCGGATGGTTCGACCAGACCCTGCTCAATCAGCGGGTAGTCGTGCATACGGCCAAAAAAGATTATTTCGGAGTAATCGGCTCAAAAGCACCGCATGTGATGAAGCCGGAGGAGAGGCTGCGCGTCGTACCGATTGCCGAGATGTATGTGGATATCGGCGCCATCGACAGGAAAGACGTGGAGAAGGCCGGGGTTGAGGTCGGCAATACCATCACGATCGACCGCAAATACCAGCGCCTCATGAACAACCTTGGCAGCGGCAAAGCGCTGGATAACCGCGCCGGTATCGTCGCGATGCTTGAGACGGCGCGCATCCTCGCAAAAGAGAAAGTCAAAGCTGAGATATACTATGTCGGCACCGTACAGGAAGAAATCGGCCTCAAAGGAGCGCGGACCGCAGCTCACTCGGTAAATCCCGACATCGCCTTGGCAGTAGACACTACTATGCCCGGCGACCATCCCGGTATCGAGAAGAGGAGCTCCATATTAGAGCTTGGCAAAGGTCCGGTAATCACCGTGAGCGACGCGGAGGGCGCGGGCATAGTCGTGGACGAAAGGACCCTCACGTGGCTCAGGACCACTGCCAAAGAGAGCAAGATCAGTTACCAGCTCAGCGTAGGGGAGGGGGGTATGACCGATGCGGCCATCATCAACCTTACGCGCGACGGCATCCCTTCCGGAGGAGTAAGTATCGCGACCCGATATCTCCACTCGCCGGTAGAAGTCGCGCATCTCGGAGACATCGAGGACTGCGCCCGACTCACGGCGGAAGCTATCAGAACAGCGCACAGATATTTCGGAAAATAAACAAGGAAATCTGAATACAGAAAG
>CAZDCJ010000029.1:0-2690 GCA_964503935.1 uncultured Candidatus Saccharibacteria bacterium | reverse complement strand
CATGAGAGGAACATTTTCCGTAAAAGCCCTGATATCCAGCCGGATGCCCAGCCCCTCCAGTAGCTTATTCGCCCCATATTCTTCTTCGGCATAGATAAGGATGTTTTCTCCTCTGATCGCGTCTATGATCTTTTCAGAAACCCCATCCATGATCGACCGGAAATAACTCTCGTTCTCGAACTCCGCCTCTAATGCCTCCACTCCCTCCACGAAGAATAAGACGACCTCCTCTCTTTGGCTCTCCGGAATGTCCTTTTTCATGTATTTGACAAAATCTCCCCATCGGGAAAAATCCGGGGCCCCGCCCACCAGCCGGATGACCCCGAGCATCCTTTCCGGTTCGATGTAACCGCATTCTATTCCCTCCCTGCCAAAGCACAGGAAGAAATCCCGAAGAGGAAAAAACACTTCCTTCCTTTGCCTACATACCTTTCCTTCCACTTGCCATACCCTCCTGATAATATCCGGTAATTTATGCAAGAATACATCATCTTTTCATTTTTGTAAAATTTTCCTTGCGGAGGCACGAATGAGAGAATGGGACATACCCGATAGAAAGTTTCCTCATTTCTCATATCTGCCGGTTTGTATTATAATATATGCAAGTATGAGACTTCATCCTCTAATACATCTATCTTATGAAGAACGAGAAGAATATTTCCGAACTTCGGCGCGATATCGTCAGCGGCACCTGGGTCGCATTCGCGACCGGCAGGGAATACAGACCTAATTCCCATGAGGCTTTCCCCCGCGTCTCGGACAACCGCGACGATCCAAAAGATTGCCCTTTCTGTAAGCACAACATCGATAAGGGACAGGAAGAATGCTCGCTCATCTATTACGACAAGAACAACGAGTGGACAATCAAGGTATTTCCCAATAAATTCCCGATCTTTTCCCCGGGAGAGGGGAGTCTGGACAAGCGGGACGAAGGACCGTTCGAGGTAATGAACGGCATGGGTTATCATGAAGTCTTGGTAGCCGCAGACCATCGCAAGAATTTCCCGGACCTCAAGATATTACAAATAGCGGAAGTATTCAACGCCTACCAGGAAAGATACCTCGCGCTCATGAACAAGCGCAGCGTCAAATATATCTCCATCTTCAAGAATTATGGCAAGAGCGCCGGAGCATCCATCGTGCATCCTCACAGCCAGATCGTCGCGATGCCGGTCATTGATCCGGATGTCGCCCGCAGTCTCCGTGGAAGTGAGAAATATTTCCAGACCCACAAAGAGTGCGTCCATTGCGTAATGCTGGACTGGGAGAAAGAGAGAGGGGAGCGCATCGTCTACGAGAACGATGACTTCATCGTCCTCTGCCCGTTCGTCTCGCGCGTCTCCTTTGAGACCCGCATCTACCCGAAGAAGCACCTGTCATATTTCGAAAGGATAAGCTTGGAACAGAAACTCAGCCTGGCCGAAGCCGTAAAAGTGGCTCTGAGCAAGATCAAGAAGAATCTCGACGATCCGGATTACAATATGTTCCTCCATACCGCTCCCTGTGACGGGCAACCGTATGATCATTATCACTGGCACCTGGAGATATTCCCCAAGACGAGCATCTGGGCGGGACTGGAACTCAGTACCGGCATCGAAGTCTGTTCTATCATGCCGGAAAAGGCGGCTAAGATGCTGCGCAAATAATACGACTTATAGCCTGACAGGACGCCTTGGCGTCCTGTTTTGTTATGCTTTTCAGGAATAAAAATTGATTTTCCCGGCCTTTTTTGATATAATGCTTGTATTCTGGAACGGCCAGGAGAGGACTTAAAAATCAATAACTTAACATATGCCAAACGATCAGCTTTCACCGAAAGCGCTGCAATTCCTGGAGACATACAAGAAAGCGCTGGATGCGGAAAAGAATTATGACACCACCGAAGGGGAAAAGATAACGGTCCATCAGGTATCGGGGAAGATTGCCTTTTTTTACGAAAAACTGCGCAATACGGTAGACTATAAAGAGGAGCACTTGTTGCGCAAGAACGGAATAATCCGCATGCTCAAGCGCCGGATCACCACTGAAAAAAACGAAGCTGACGTCGCCAAGGGACTTCTCTACGAGCTCGTCCGGGCGCGCTATCTTCCCAACAAGAAGATTCCGGAAAGCCGGATAAAAGACGTAGAGTCTATCATTGAGAAGTATACTTTCCTTCTCAATAACATGCCCGAACGAAAGGGGAAAGACGCCGAAAAAGACGAAGCTGTTTTTGATTGGATTATCGGCATCGCTTCCTGCGAGATTGAGGAATGCTTGGTGCCGCACGGAAAAGAGAACGCTATCGTGAATTTCGCCCGGGAGATGATGGAAGGAAAGATCAAACTCCAAGAAGGGCTTAATCTGAAGCCGGAGCTCACGAAGGAGCTTATCTATGTGGCGGTGCTCAAGATACTCAACAAGGCCGACATGGATATGATAAGGTACAGGCTCTTCATCACCAAGCATCCGGAATGGACGATGGCTCCTTCCGAGACCACCTTCTCAAAGATGGCCATGGCCATGGATGAGATCGTGAAAGACGTGGAAAAGATAATCAGCCACAGATACGCAGAAACTTTCATCAAGGCCGTCAAGAAGAACCGGGCTTATCTTACGATACTCCAAGAAGTCATGTTCGCTAACCCTCAGGAACTGGACCGCATCTTCTCGCACCATTACCGCATCGAAGACGCCATCAAGGAGACTTG
>CAZDCJ010000028.1:0-15097 GCA_964503935.1 uncultured Candidatus Saccharibacteria bacterium | reverse complement strand
ATCTTCTCCAACCCGCGGTGTTCCAGGCCGACATAAAGCTTACCTGCCCGAAGACTCTTGAAGAACCATTCGAGATTATTCGGAATCTTCTTGATTACGCTCAAAGAGTCTTCTACGAACCCGGCACTTTCTTTGGCAATCCGTCGGGGGGAATATTTGCGCCGCACCAGATCTTCCGCGAAAGGCCGGATATGCTCCACCATATTGAAATCCGGATCAAGGCTCCTCGCGACTCCTTCCGCCGTGATGAGCGTCTTGAAAAGCAATGCGAACTCGCTGGGAACACGGATATTGTTCTTTCGGATGATTTCCATCACGTCCGTCAGGATCTTTCCCACTTCCAGCTCGTGCAGCTCAAGGCCATAATAGCGGTTGATGAGGAGATTGATCTCTCGCCTTATCTTCTTTCTGTCAGCATCAAGACCGATGATATCCATCCTCTCCATTCCACCGATCATCTTATCCACGTTGGAATCAGTAAGTGCCATCAGGACATCCGCAAGGTCATCCATCGTCTCCGGGTCGATGCGCCCCACCATGCCGAAATCGACAACAGCTATCACATTGCCGGGCAGGACGAACAGGTTGCCGGGGTGAATATCCCCGTGAAAGAATCCATCCTCAAATATCTGCTTGAGCGCCATGTCCGCCCCATTTCCCGCAATCACATGCTTATCAAGACCTTCTTTCTCGAGCCTTGCTATCCGGCTAATCTTCGTTCCCGGAATGAATTCCGTCACCAGTATCTTACCGGTCGTAAATTCACGATAGACTTTGGGAATCTTCACAGTCGGCACTCCTTCGAAATTGGACGCGAATTTTTCCGCATTCTTCGCTTCTAGCGAGAAATCCAGCTCCTCGCGGATAGTACTGGCGAATTCATCCACGAATTCCTTGGGGCTGTAAGATTTCCCTTTGGACCAACTGCCTTCCAGAAGCTCCACCAGCTCGTAAAGGATGCCTACATCCTTCTCGATAATCGCCGCGATTCCCGGCCGCTGGACCTTCACCGCTACGATTTCGCCGCTCGGAAGTCTCGCCTTGTGCACTTGGGAGAGGGACGCCGCCGCGAGCGGCTTATCGCTAAAAGATAAAAAGAGCTCCTCGACCGGTGCCCCCAGATCTCGCTCGATCTGCCGCCTGATGATATCGGCTGGAAGGAGCGTAGCCTTGTCCTGCAATTTGCTGAGTTCCTGGATAAGTTCCGGACTCGCCAGATCGGGATGGGTGCTTACCACCTGACCCAGCTTGATGAAGGTCGGTCCCAATTCTTCCAGTGCGATCCGTACCCTCTCTTCGAAAGTGAATCTCTCAAGTGTGGCCTCGCCGGCTTTTCTCGAAAAGAACCTGCTGCCCAGGCGGAGATACTTTTCTACCTGTGACTGGTCGAAAATATAACCAAGGCCGTGCCTCATGAGGACCCTCACGATCTCGCGGCTGCGTTTCAAATTCCTATATGTCTCTTTTATCTTTGCCATTTTTGTTTCTGTTATCAATCTGCAATGCTTGTCACTCGCTTTTTTGAAAAAGCGAGCGATAAAGATTCCAGATCATTTCTTAGCTTCCGGATTTTTGCCTTCTAGTTTCTTGTTAAGCTCGTCAATCTTCTTCTCCAGGGCGGCGATATCCTTCTTGCTGGGGATATCAGCCTTTGCCATCATCTCCTTGACGGTCTTATTCATCTTAGACTCCATTTCCCTCTTGCCCTTCTCAAGATTATCCATAGCTTTCTTCGCCATGATAGCAGCGTCCTTCTCAGACATCTCTCCTTCTTTTACCAGCTCGTTCACCAGCTTCTGCACCCGATCCTGCGTAAGGGAAGCGATTCCCAATCCGGAAAGGATTACCTTTTCCAATAGTCCTTTTTTCATAGTGCACCTCCTTTCTTTTGATTAATAATATTATTATACGCTCTTTCCGGACACTTTCAACTTTTTGACTTCTCGCTTTAAGCGGATATAATGGAGTCATAATCCGCTAAGCTAAAATCATGCCATCTTGCCAAGAGTGTAATTCTCCCATCCCGATAGAAGACGAGATGCCGGATGTCGGAGAGATCATAACATGCCCTGCCTGCGGAGCCGAACACGAAATCATCTCCAGCGAGCCGCTGCAGATAGAACTCATCGAAGAGGAGAAATGACGAAAAATACGCCTGTGAAATCTGTAAGATCGAGGCGTATTTTTTGTTACCCGGATAAGGAACGGGCGGGTTATCTCATATCCCGGACCCACTCCTTGAGGTCCCTCCCTGAGCTCTCCACGAATTTGGAATAGAAATGGGCGGCGGCCGGAGAGATAAGGACGAAGCTTCCGGACCGGAGGACTTCGCCGGCGATATACCTCTGTAATATCGCTATCGCCGCACGCATATCCTCGGCCTTCTCGACGAACACTTTCTCCTTATCGATCTCCTTCTCGATAAGATCCGAAGCCGTACCAGGAAAGATTATTACCGCTTTCGCCTTCTCGTTGATCACCGCGCCCAGCTTGTCATAAGCCATCCCCTTATCATCCCCGCCGAGAAGTACTACCGGCTTTTCCGAAAAAGCATTGACGCCGGCGATGGTGGATTCGGGAGTCGTCGACTGCGTATCGTCGAAATAGCTGATGCCATCTATCGTGTAGATGAGCTTGAGACGATGCCTGATGCCGGTATAGGCAGAGATTCCCGCGCGGATCGTCTCGGCTCTCACGCCGAAAAGATATGCCGCGGCAGCGGCGGCAAGCGCATTCTCAAGGTTATGCTCTCCCAGGATCTTGAGGTCCTGCCGCTCAAAAAGGACGGTCTCACCGACGCCAGACCGAATAACCGCCTGATTTCCCTTCATGAAGCAGCCTTTCTCGAGTTCCCTGCGAGCGCTGAAAAGAAAAGCGTTCTGCAGATGCTTTTCTGCGATAGCACGCGTTATGTCGTTATCAAAATTGATGACCGCGAAATCCTTCTCGTTCTGATACTCGATCAGGCTCTCTTTGGCCGCGATATAATTCTCGAAAGTCCCATGATCATCGATATGGTTAGGCGTGATGTTGGTAATGATGCCTATATGCGGACTTATCTCCGAATTGAGTACGAGCTGAGTGCTGCTCGTTTCCAAGAGGAATACATCCTGCGGCGTCATCTCTTCCAGCTTGTCGAGGACCTGGATATTCTGCCGGTCATTGCCGGCGAAATAGAATTTCCCCGGAGCGTCTTCCTTCTCCCATAGAACGAAGATGCTCTTGAGGAGATTGGAAGTCGTCGTCTTGCCATTGGTGCCAGTCACGGAAATGATCGGACAATTGGCGAACTCGAAATAAAGATTGGTTATCGTCTTGAATTCCACGCCGCGCTCGAAAAGCTCCTGGAGCGGAGCGTTGGCGGGATATTTGAACCACACTTGGGACACGAATACCACATCCGCGTCTTCCGCGCCCAGAAGATAATCTTCCTTGAGATTCATCCGGATCGGAAGCTCGCGCAGATGCTTGAGCGCCGCGGCGCGCTCTTCGCCCTTCAGGCTGAGATGGGTGTTGTTGAAATTCTTCTCAAATTCTTCCTGTGTCGCCGAAAAATCATGACCCGTGATCGAGGTGATGCCTTTCGAGACAAGGAACTCGGCGATCGCGCTTCCTTCCGCGCCGGCAATGCCTACTACATGGATATTCTTCCCTTCGTATTTATCGAGATTTATTTCCATACCGTACGATTAATTGCAAATGTATATGAAAAAGATACAGTTATGAGGATATTATAACATCTATCTTCTTATTTCAAAAATAACGCCGGAATCATCCGGCTTCCGATCGACAGAAGGACCTCTTTCCTTTAGGATCCATAAAAAGGAGACACGAGATGCGTACTAGCACCAAAGAATGTTTGGATTCGATCATTGTCGTAGGCCTGATGATTGCAGCAGCAATATTAGCGATCATAACAACCACGAAAAAAGTCAGCCTGATTACTTAAGTATCAGGTTTTTATTATCCGACGAATCCAGTGCCTTCCTTTAAGAGACAAAAGTAATTACCCGGAGAAGACTTCGATTGACTGGATCATCCTGTGCGATAAACTGATACAAAAACAGGAGGAGCGATAATGAAAGACTACGAATCCGATACCGCATTACATCTCTTCCTGCTATTAATTGGCATATTAATAACAGGAATCCTGATGTATTGAGTGCCTTAAAGGTCCGAAAATTATCGGGTCTGTTTTTTTATTATCCGACGAATTTCCACCAGGTCGTATTCTTCCAAGACCTCTTCTGCCTTCTGTCTGATGACTTTTCCCGCCAAAAAAGAAGCGTGGATGATATTCCCCGGCTCTTCCCAAATGCCGACATGCTTGGTACCTTTCGCTTTGTTGATAAGGAATACGAGATCGCCCGTTCCCACCTCCGGAAGATCCACCGCGACACCCATCTCTTTCTGATCCCAAGAATGTTTGGGAAGTATTATGCCGAAGGCACCTTTATAGGCTGACTGAGTAAACCCCGAACAATCGATCGCATCTTCGGATTTCGCGCCAAGAAAATATCGGATACCCAGGAATCTTTCCGCTTCCGATATTAGCCTTTCTGCCGGTCCTTCTACGGAGATAAGCTCGCCGCGCCGCGCCGGCGTCCCATTCAGCCATTCCTCCCGAAGATTCCCGTCATTCATTTTCACATCCCTAAGGTCGATCCATCCAAGCGTCATATCGCCTGACTGTCCTAATACCTGATCTTCCTTCCGGAGCAGCACTCGGACTATTTCTTCCTTCTTGAGCTGCGAAGCGCATATCCGCCGCAGGATCTTCTCGTTCAAGATATTATTGGAAACAAACCGAGACTTCATGTCCGCGACTGCTGCCGTGACGACCGCCCAACCGATTCCTTCCGAATATGGATTGCTCAAGACCCGAATGTCGTCTTCTACTCTTTTTCCCGAAGCTTTCTCCAATTCCGATACGACTTGTGCTTTCTGATTTTCCGTAAGCACCTCGCCGCGGACGACAATCCTGCCATCCTTCTCCTCCGCCTCCAAATCAAATACGGCAAAGCCGTAGCTTTGCTCATACTTTTTCCGAAGACTGTCGATTATATCAGGAATATCCATCCTAGATTCTTAAATTTTCCTACCGTGCAAGCACCGCACCCGCTAGCTCTCCCGTATGCACCCCGTTTTCCACGGCGACCTTGCCGTTTATGACCACATGTTCAACTCCGACAGAGTATTGGTAGGGATGCTCAAAGGTAGCCTTATCCACGATCTTCTTTTCGTCGAATATGGCAACATCGGCAAAGTAGCCTTTCTTGAGGAGTCCTCGTTTCTCGATACCGATCTTCTGGGCGGGGAAAGCGGTCATCTTATAAATCGCATCTTCCAGTCCCAAGAGCTCCTTCTCACGCACATATCTTCCCAACACACGGGCAAAGGTGCCGAAACATCGCGGATGTACAAGTTCGCCGTTACGCACATATTCGATATTGTAAGCGGCGTCTGCCGAAGATATGATGCAATGCTCGTTCTTCATCTCTTTCTCGATATTCTTCTCGCTTAGGACCTCTTTGTCAAAGACGATGACATGGCCGCCACCGCTTATCAGGAGTTCGATGATCGCTTCTTCCGGCTTGATAGACTGGTCCTCGGCGATTTCACCGATCCTCTTGCCGGTGAGCTCGCGCATCTTCGGACAGATGGAAACAGTTATATCCTTATAGTCGCGATTCATCTCCCTCATTTCTTTCACAATCTTCAGCCGCATATCCGGATCCTTGAGACGCATAAGCATATTCTTTCTCCCCCCCTCCGCGACCCAGTCCGGCAGAAGGATATAAAGCACAGAGCCGGTAGTGTCGTACGGGTAGATATCGAAATCTATCTTCACCCCTTCTTCATTGGCAAGATCAATCATCTGGATAGCCCTTTCCATATCCGGCCAATATTTCTTGCCGATTGCCTTGAAGTGGGATATCTCGATAGAGACGCCCGTTTCCCGGCCAATCTGGATGGTTTCGTTCACACTCGGCAGAAGCTCTTCCGCTTCTCCACGGATATGGCTCACGTAGCAAGCGCCGGCCGATTGTAATATCTCCGCCAGATATTTGATCTCTTCATTGCTCGCCATCTTGGAATGGGAGAATACCAGTCCGGTGGACATCCCGAATGCGCCTTCATGGAGGGCATCGCCGAGCATCTTGCCGATCTGCCGGATCTCGGCCTCTTTTATCTTGCGGACATCATCCCCCAACAGTCCGCGCCGGAGCGTCTCGTGTCCGACCAATGTCCCGAAATTAAGCCCGATCTCCCGACGCTTGAGCTCCTTGAAGAAGTCCTCCGTCCGTGACCAGTTCACACTGATATTTTCCAGATTCACCCATTTGCGGATAGAGCAAACCGAATCCGCCCCCAATACTGGCGCGAGCGAGGAACCGCAGTTCCCCCCGATGACCGTAGTCACCCCCTGCATGACTTTGCTGTCTAGCCGCGGCACGGTAAAGAGCGTCCAGAAACTATCCGAATGATCGTTTATGTCTACGAATCCCGGGCAGACTATCTTGCCCGACGCATCGATGACCTTCTTCGCCTGGGTATCCGAGGATAGCTTCTCGATAACAGATATCTTATCTCCCGTAATAGCGATATCAGTCTGTACTTTCTTCGCACCTGACCCGTCAACTACCGTACCGTTCTTTATGACTAGATCAAACATAATATTTTTGTGATTTTATTACTCCTTGGTCTCATTATACAATCCTTTTCATTTTTCTTCAATTTCAAAAGAAATTTTACCGGCCGCCTCTCGGCGATATGAGGCATATTTCCGACCTGATGGAGTCATCTCATCCCGAACTCTCCCCGATCAGGCTCGTTCACGGCCTCTCGGGAAGCCTCCTGCCAGTTCTCTAGCCGGTAAAAATCTTGCGATTCCCCCAGCTTTGTGTGTAAATTTCTCCGCCGCTTATAATCTATCGGCATTTATGACAGCAATCGGTATCCGTCCACCTCGACTAAATCCTTTTCGGGAATATTCTCGCCATCTACCTCATATATACGGATTATCTGTTCCGGATCGGAAGATTCGGGATTTTCAAAATTGATAGTCCTGCTCTCGTTATCTATATCTGTGACCCCTTCCGGTCTGGCAGCGCATGCGAAAGCGAACCCGTAATCAGGCATAAGATATATCGCTTCGAGTAATTCTTTTTCCGGCACATCGAGATGATCGCCTTTGCTCGCTTGGCGTCTTTCTATCGCGACAAACTCTTCCTTTGGTCCGTGATAAAGTTTCATTCATATGCTTAAAAGATGTATGTTCCCCGTCCCAAAAGACCGATTACTAGCCCGACGGCGCACATGAAGTAAGAAATGATCCAGAAGCGCATCACGATCTTGCTCTCCGGCCAGCCCTTGGCTTCGAAATGATGATGAATGGGAGCGCTGAGAAATACTTTCTTGTGTCGCAGTTTCTTGGAAAGCAGCTGGATGATGACAGAGAGCGACTCCATCACCATGATAAATCCCACGAAAGGCAGGATAAGGAAAGAATCGGTAAGCATCGCCACCGTCCCGAGCGTCACCCCCAGAGCCATCGAGCCGGTATCGCCCATGAAGAACCGCGCCGGAGGGATATTGAACCAGAGGAAGGCCAGGAGCGCGCCGATGATGGCGGCGCAGAACATCGTGAGTTCCGTCTTGCCCTGCATGAAGGCGATAGCCGCAAAGACCGCGAATGCCGGCAGGATAACTCCGCCCGCCAAACCGTCCAAGCCGTCCGTCTCATTGAGCGAGAAAGAGGTGGCCACGATGATAAATATGAAAAGCGGAATATACCAGATGCCGATAGGGAGGTCACCGAACGCAGGAATGTGTATAGTATCCCAGCCGAGACGGAAATAGAACCAGTAGGCACCTACGACCGCCACGAAGAGATACAAGAGCATGCGGTCTTTCATGCCGAGCCCCCCTCCTTTGGGCCCGATATGGAGCACCCCCATGAGATCGTCCATCATGCCCACCGCTGCCGCCAGCACCATCAGCCCGAGCGGGAGGAAAGTCTCGCGACGGTCGAGGAAATTGAGCGATTCGAAGATGGAAAAATCCGTAATCGAAGCCAAAAAAGAGAAGAGAAGCGCTAGTAGCAGCACTACCCCCCAGATGATGATCCCTCCCATGGTCGGAGTTCCCCGCTTCTTCTCATGAAGCGCCGTAAAGATCGGCGTATCGCCTTCCGCCCGGATCTGCTTGCCGATCTTGTATTTGTACAAGTAGTGGCTGAGAAGCGGCGTGAGGCTCATAGCGACCGCAAAGGCAACTGCAGTGACGGTAAATACCCGTAAAAGCTCATAAACGCTATAAGAACCCTCGAAAGAAAGCATAGGTAGAGTCTTAGTTATTTAGTCTTCTTAATGCTAGCATCCAAGAACCGTTTGTCAATCAAGAGCACCGAAAGGAAGATACCCAGGCTGTCTATGCTCACGTCCACGGCATTGCCGCTCCTTCCAGCGATAAAACTCTGATGATATTCGTCGCTCAGGGCGAAAGTCAAGGCAAAAAGCGCAGCATAAGCAAGTGCACGCCTCCGACCCACGCCCTGGCTTGCCGCCCTATAAAAGAGAAAGACCAGCACGGCGTACTCCGTGATATGGGCAAGCTTGCGCAGAAGAAAATCCCATTCTCCGGGAAAATCACTCCGAAGGCTTGGAATATCGGAAAGATAATAGATGCCCGCGCACCAGAACAAGACCGGAAGCCAGTAAAAGACGACGAGCCGCTTCTGTTTCCCGCTGAGGATACTCATAGATTGTAGGTTATCTCATAAATCATACCGAGAAGATACACTAAGATCATCATGGAAGATGCCGCGTGGCCGATATGGATCTCATAGGCGGGCTTCTTATCGCCCCGAGTCTTCGCTCTGTGGAAAATAAGGATGATCAGGATGCCGAGAAGACCGCCTGTGATGCTACCGGCAAAATTCACCACCTGGATGAAGTCCCGGAAGCCAAGCAGGAAAAGTATATAAGGTACGACCGCCGCAAGGAGGCGAGAAGTCCGCTCCTCGAAATGGAGATCAAAGTGGAATATCTCTTTGAGCGCGACATTGCAGACGAGGTAAGAAGTGATGACGGCCAGAAAGCCTATCAAAAAGCCGGCTGTGACCACGCCGTCGCCGATGGAACGATTGAGGCCTGCGAAAGCTTCTTCCGAAGTAGCCGCTCCAGTCACCCCCACCACCGCAGCCACGAAGATGACATAGACCGAAGTATAGAATACCGTACCGCCGGTGATTATCGTCTTGATCCGGCTCTGCCGCCTGGAGACGATGCGGATGATTTCCGGAACGGCCGTATTAGCTCCGAGAGAAAAAAGGATGACCCCGAAGGGTATAAACAGAGCTGAAGGATCGCCAGTCAGGAGATTCTGAGGATCGGCGTAAAGAGCGCCTTTGTAAGACACGGCGGCTATGAGCGCGATCAGGAATAATGTCATCCAGGATTCGATCGCGCTGAATATCTGCAAGCCGCAGTAAGTGACCAGCAGGATGAAGATGAAAGCAAGCGAGGAATAAAGGAACTCATTCCCTCCCACGATCGGAGAAAGAAAAGAATTCAGGAAAGTCCCGGACAGGATGATATAGACCAGATTGCCGGAATAGAGAGAAAGGAACGAGATGACAGCGGCGAAAAGCCTGCCGCCCTCCCCCAGATATTTATGCGCGCAGCTTACGAGGCGGCAATGCCCCTTGGTGCGCAAAATGATCTCTCCGTACATGAGGCTAGAGATGAGCATCATCAGCCCCAGGAGGGATATCAACATGAGCGAAGGGAAAAAGCCCGCCTTCGATACCACGTATGGAAGGCCGAAGATTCCCGCCCCGATCGCCGTCCCGACCAAGGTAGCTGTCGCCATCAGGAATTCCCTGTCAATCAACTTCCCTTTTTTCGCCATGCTCGACTTCTTATTTCTTATATCCATCCGACTGCAGATCTACTCCCCGACCACGCTTACCCTGATTATCGCATCTCCCTGCGCCATTCCCCGGACCACCTCCATGCCTTCGATGACCTGGCCGAAGACTGTGTGCCTGCCGTTAAGATGCGGCTGATCCTCCCGGGTAATGATGAAAAACTGGCTGCCGTTGGTATTAGGCCCGGCGTTCGCCATAGAGATGGCGCCGACCACATTCTTGTGTGAATTGAGATCATTCCGATAAATATACCCCTGACCCTCCAGCGCGCTGATTGCGGATTCGCTTAGTCCCAAGCTCCACGGATTAATCTCATCCGCGAAGGTATAGCCCGGTCCGCCCGTCCCCGCAATCGGCAAGTCGGCCGGATTATCCTCCCCGTCATACACGAAATCCTTGCCGGACTCGCCACGGGTAGCTGGATCTCCGGTCTGGATCATGAAGTCGGAAATCACGCGATGGAACTTGACACCCTCATAGAAGCCTTCATCGGCCAGCTTGATAAAATTCTTGACCGTCTCGGGAGCGTCTTTAGTATAGAGCTCCAGGGTTATATTCCCATGCGTCGTTTCCATCACGACCTTCTGGTCTATTACATCGCTTTCGGCCGCATCGGCCTGCCCTTGGTTTTCCTGCATATCTTGATCCTTATTTTTTAATGCGATGTCCGCCTGGTAAGCTACCGCCCCTATCAGGAGGAGCAGCACCGCGAATATCTTAGTCTTTTTCTTTTTTTCTTCGCTCAAGACCTCCATCTCTCTCTTCTCTTCTTTTCTCCGGAGCTTCAATTTTTCTTTTCTTCCCATAGATATCCATTAATGGTTAATTGATCATTTGTTCCTCTCCGCACGCTTGCGCTCTTCTTCTGCCATCTCTCTGCGCATCATCTTGATGGCGTTCAGTGTCAGCCAGACAGGCATGAAAAGCTTCAGATATTTCTCATAGAGCCCCTCCCATTCCTTTTTTGCCATATTTTTATCAGATTGATATTAATTGTTCGGCACTCACCCGGAAGACGTCACCGCGTTTGATATTCCCCTTGAGGAACTCCACGGCAATCAGGTTCTCGAGTTTCTCCTGCATAGTCCGCTGGAGATATCGTGCCCCATATTCCGCATTATATCCTACCTCGGCAAGATATGAAACCGCGTCATCATCAAGCTCGACTTGGATCCCTTGCGCCTCATCCAGCCTCTCTGCCAGCCCTTTGATCTGGAGCTTAGCGATAAGCAGGAGATCCTGGGGGGAAAGGGAACGGAAAATGATCTTATCGGTGAAACGGTTCATGAATTCCGGGGTAAAGTATTGCAAGAGATAAGGCTCCAGCAGCTCTAGAATTCTACCATTATCGGCCTTCTCGTCAATGAAGATCTTGCTTATCTCCTTCGAACCCGCATTGGAGGTGGCGATGATAATAGTGCTGGTGAAATCCACCGTACGTCCCACATTATCCGTCAGCCGCCCGTCGTCCAGTACCTGGAGAAAAAGGTTGAGCACATTCTTGTGTGCTTTTTCCAATTCGTCCAGAAGGAGCAGGGAGAAGGGATTGTGCTTGATGGCCTCGGTAAGGACTCCGCCGGTATTCGCACTATCAGTGTTTTCAGCCGAAGAATAGCCGATCAGCTTTTCCACGCTTTCCACGGTCTGGAATTCACTCATGTCGAGACGCACCATCGCTTCTTCGTTGCCGTAGTAGACTTCGGCCAATGCTTTGGCAAGCTCGGTCTTTCCCACGCCAGTAGGCCCGACGAAAAGGAAAGCGCCGATGGGACGGTTCTCTCTCTTCATGCCCACCCTTACCCGCCGGATAGCGGAAGCTACCGACTTGATCGCCTGATCCTGGCCGATAACCCTCTTATGCAGGCTGTCCTCCAAACCGAGAAGCTTCTCCGCTTCGTTGGAGTTTATGCTCTCCAGGGGGATGCCGGTCTTTTCCGTGATAATCTTGGCGACATCCTCTTCCCGCAGTGCCTGCCCCGGCCCGCGCCGGCGGACTTCCACTGCCGTCTCGGAAAGGAGATCCACGGCCTTGCCCGGAAGCAGCCGGTCGGGGAGATAACGCTTGGAAAGCTCGACTGCCGCGCGAAGCGCTCCGTAAGTCATCGTCACCTCTTCGCGGCTCTCTATGTATCCTGCCTGGACAGAGAGGACTTTGAGCGCATCTTCTTCGGAAAGCTCTTCCACTTTCACTTTGTCGAAGCCGTCGGCAAAATCGCTCCGGGGCTCGATATATCGCCGATAATTGCGATAATCGGTCGAGCCGATTATCTGGAAGACTCCCTGCGAGAGGAGGGGCGAAAGAATCTTGGATGCATCAAACCCTTCAGCGCTGCCAGCCGCCGCGAGATTATGGATATCCGGGATATAGAGGATGATGTTGCCGCCCCGTCCCATATCTTCCAGCACTTTCTGGACCCGGAGCTCCAGATCCCCCCCGGCACGGGCCCCCGCCACCAGCGCGGTGATGTCGAGGACCACGAGTCGTTTGTCGCGAAGCGTCGGCAGGACTTCATCGTGGATCATCCGGTTGGCCAGCGCCTTGACGATGGAAGTGCGCCCACTGCCTTCCTCACCGATTAGGAGCGCATTGTTCTGGCTCGTCCTTTCCAATATCCGCATGAGCTCATCAAGCTCCCGCTGTCTTCCGATTACGCCGCCGATAACTCCCGAGCGGGCATGGTCGGTAAGATCATAACTGAACTGATCCAGTTCGGGCGTGATGCGCGCGGTCCACGCGCGGTTCATGATTTCGTGCCGGATCTTCTTTGGTTTGTTAGATCGAGGCGCTACCTTTATCCTGCCGATATTCCGCGTCCAAAGTACGGCACGGCGGACATCTTCGACATCCAATTTATGGTTATGGAAATATCGCTCCAGCTCCGGATCGGAGAGGAGAGCCAGAAAGAGCGCTTCCGGCTCTATACGGTCAAAACCGGCGAGCAGGCTCTCGTAAAGGCCAGAAATCGCCATCTTCTTCATTCCCGGACTCATGACCGTGCCCTCTTTCCGGTGATAATGGTCGTCGCGCGGCAAGTCTTTGATGGCTTCCTCGAGATATCCGCCGAAAGCGCGCATGTCGATCTCCATCCTCTTCATCAGCAGCCGGACATCATCTTCCCCGTTGAGAATCTTCGCGAGATGGAAAGCGCCCGGTACCTGGGCATGATCATGGGCAAGATCCAGGGTCTTCCGCAGCACATTCATCGTGGAGACGGAAGCAAAAGAAGATACATCAACCGGGGCCTTGAGCTTCATGGGATTATCATCGAAAAACGGGCTGAATTCCTTGTCCTTGAAACTTATCTCTTTGCGGGAAGAGTCATAGGTCTTGGCGAAATAGTAGAAATACATCGCCCCCGATATCCCCGTCCAGAAGAACAGCGGACCGAAGCCTCGCCTTTCGACGATCACACCGAACGCTTCTACGATGTTGAGAAGAAGATAATAGATGGCAGCGAAGAAGCTGCCGGAAATATCCTCGCTCGCGATCCTGGCCGACTTCATATCCGCCCGATAGGCAGTCAGGAAATCTCCGTTATTGCTGAGCACGAAATACAATCCATAAACCAAGGAAATAAGCGCGAGGGAATAAGCCAGTACCTTTGCCCCGGATTTGAAGAACCGACCGAAGGAACGGAAGAAGGAAAGACTGCCTTCGATCTCCTTGCCCCAGAAATAGTCTCCCGCTCCGCGGACGCGCAAAAATACTCCTCCGCCGGCACAATTAGGACATACGGAGCCGTCCTCGAGAAAGCCATCCGCATGGCACTCGGAGCAATATATCATTTCCGAGGCAGGCATCTTCTCTTTTTCTTCTTTTTTTTCTGCTTCTTCCGGCATCCAAAAAGATTATCCGACTAAAATATAGAATATGTTCTTCAGGATCATCACGAGCGTCACGGGAGGAAGGATCAGCCATAGCCCGTAGATGACGACGATCAGGCAAGAAAAGAATACCACGCATATACATCCCAGGAGCACACGAAAAAGACGGAAGAACGGTCCGATCAGCCTTCCGGCAAAAGTGTAATCGCTGAAGATAGGCTCCAAGATCATTTTCAGATTGATGAGGATGCCGATGTCCCTTTCCACTCCCTTGATGAACCTTGTCTCCCGGTGCCAGAAATCCTTCGAGCTCTTCCAATACCAGAATACGAAAAAATCGGAGACGTTTTTCACGAGAGAGAAAGGAGAGAGTATGGATGGATCCGCCGCCATGGGATTTATGCTCAAGATTGATTTATACGCCGCAAATGTGTATGATTCATCGTAATGGACACGATAGCGTGAACGGCCTCGGAACGATGCGGCCGAGGAATAAACACAAAAAACCTGAAGGTAACTTCGCATTCATTATACCACAATTACCAATTTTTCCTAAATGATAATGAAAGAATACATAATAAATGAGATGGAGCGGCGCCTCGTGGCGGGCAAGAAGGACTTTTCGGAAAAGAAGCTCAGCAAGATCAAGCGCGCAGCCTCGAAAAAGTTCGGTGGTCCCTGTCCTACCAACATCGAGTTGCTTCGCGAGTACCGGAAGATGCGCGCAGAAGGCAAGCTGACCCCGAGCGAGACCATCGAGAAAGCGCTGATCACCAAAGAGGTCCGCACCGAGTCCGGCGTGGCTATCGTGGCGATCCTCACGAAGCCTTACCCCTGCCCGGGAAAATGCGCTTACTGTCCGGACGAGAAAGAAATGCCCAAGAGCTACCTTTCCAATGAACCGGCGGTAATGCGCGCGGTACTCACGAAGTTCCACCCTTATGCACAGATGAAAGCGCGGCTCGAATCTCTTGAAGCCACCGGCCATAAGACCGGCAAAATAGAGCTCATCGTGATGGGCGGTACTTTTTCTTATCTGCCAAAACGCTATCAGACCTGGTTCATCCGGGAATGTTTCCGCGCCGCCAACGAATTCGGCAAAAAAAAGGGCGTTTATAAGCACCTGGACCTTGCGGCGCAGCAGCGCCGGAACGAGAAGGCCGAGAAAAGGATCGTCGGACTCACTCTCGAGACGCGGCCGGATTATATCGACGAGAAAGAGATCGGAAATTTCCGCCATCTTGGCGCGACGCGCGTCGAACTGGGAGTACAGAGTGTCTGGGATGACGTGCTCCGGCTGAACCGCCGGGGGCATGGAATAGCGGAGACCATCCGCGC
>CAZDCJ010000027.1:0-15766 GCA_964503935.1 uncultured Candidatus Saccharibacteria bacterium | reverse complement strand
TGATACCATAAGATCCGCTTTTCTTTGGGATAACTGGGTTTAGGTCCGGGCATAGGTTTGATAGTTAACAGTGTTACCATTCAGGATAGCATGTGTTACCGGTTACTGTTAACTGTACAAGGGGTTGACCTGTTTTTCAAAAAGGTGTAAACTTGATAGGTGCGATGGGGTTATTACCGAACTCTAGATTTCAAGACTAAGGTGCTATCGTAAGTAATTACTTTTCTAACCCCATCGCCAACCTCATCAATAATATCTTTCCATATCGATAAGGAACCGAGAGGCTTCTTATTTTTGTGTTTTGAAGCGGACCTTTCTTGACAAAAAAGAGAGGCAAGCGTTAGGTTATAGATGCCGGATGTCCGTCTGATCCCCTCCTGGACATCTCGGTAGCATATGCCGCTGGCCTTTCCTGTAGGCCTGATAAAGATCAGAAGGTGGTGTATAAATCAAAACAAGGGCCCTATCTTTTACACTCATTCTCAGAAGGCCCTTGTCGCCCAATTCTTCATTCTCCCGGGTCAATGTCCGGTTTTTATTTGACAAAGAAGAAAAAGGTGTTATCCTGTAATCGGTGAGCTAGAGAAGATACTTTTCTGAAAAACCATAGAATACCCACTCCCCAAAATATGTCGAAAATCTTCTCTAGCCCATAAAAATCCTTTTCTCGATACCCCGGCCAAACTCCGGTTTTTTTGTTGACTTTCCCTTATTTAAGAGGTATTATGGATAAGTAATCAGCTTATCAAGCTCTTGTGGAATTACAGAGAAATAATGATAATCAGATCTGAAACTCTATTTTTATTTAATAGGTCTTTTTGCGGATACTTATTAAATAAAAGTGGAGTTTTTATATATTAGAAACCTATAACAGAAATCCTATGCAAAGATACAGGACTCATCACTGCGCCGAGCTGCGCAGGGAGGATGAAGGAAAAGAAGTCATACTTTCCGGCTGGGTGAATACCAGACGCGACCATGGGGGAGTGATCTTCATTGATCTCCGGGATCATCACGGGCTTACTCAGGTAACTTTCGATCCGAAGATCTCCGAGGAGGCGTGGAAGATGGCGGACGATATCCGCGGTGAGTTCGTAGTGCGCGTAGAAGGCAAGGTAGCACTCCGGCCCGCAGATATGAAGAATGAGAAGCTCAAGACGGGCGAGATCGAAGTGGAGGCATCCGTGCTCGCTATACTTTCAAAATCCAAAGTGCCGCCTTTCGAAGTGGCGGAAATCGAAGGATTGGATAAAGCCAAGGATGTAAAAGAGGATCTCCGGCTCGAATATCGTTTCGTGGATCTCCGACGGAGGCGGATGCAGGAGATGCTTCGCGCGAAAGATCTGTATTTCCGGACGATGCGGAGTTATTTCCAAGAAAGGGAATTCGCCGAGGTACAGACTCCCATCCTCGCTAATTCCTCGCCGGAAGGCGCGCGGGATTTCCTGATTCCTTCAAGGCTCTATCCTGGAAAGTTCTATGCCTTGCCGCAGGCCCCGCAGCAATTTAAACAGCTTCTCATGGTAGGGGGAACGGACAAATATTTTCAGCTCGCGCCGTGTTTTCGTGACGAAGATCCGCGCATGGACCGCGCTTACGGGGAATTCTACCAGCTCGATATGGAGATGAGTTTCATCGAGCAAGAGGATATCTTCGATATCATGGAGCCCCTCTATTTGGAGCTTACCGAGAAATTCAGTGATAAGAAAGTGATGAATCTGGACGGCAGCGGCAGGTTTCCGAGAATCACCTGGAAGGACGCGATGGAGAAGTACGGAGTGGACAAGCCGGATCTTCGCTTCAATCTGGAAATCAAGCCCATCACCGACATGGCGAAGGGATGTGGCTTCGGAGTATTCGCGGACGTAGCGGCAAAAGGCGGCGTAGTGCACGCGCTCAAAGTGGATGGCGGAGCGAAGTTCTCGCGCAAAGAAATCGATGAGCTGACCGAGATCGCGAAAGGCAAAGGGGCAAAAGGTCTCGCCTATATCGTGCTCAAGGAAGAAGGGGGGCTCCAATCGCCCATCGTAAAATTCCTGGGTGATGAATTGGCAAATAAGATCGTGTCAGCAGTAGAGGCGAAAGTCGGAGACATCATCTTCTTCGGGGCGGACGAATGGCGGACGGTATGCAGCTCGCTAGGGGCGGTAAGGAATGAATGCGCGCTAAGGCTCGGTCTCAAGGATCCGAAGAAGGCATCGTTCTGCTGGATCGTAGACTTCCCGATGTATTCGGAGTCAGACATCGAGCCGGGCAGGATTGATTTCGAGCACAATCCATTCTCTATGCCGCAAGGCGGACTCGAGGCGCTTCGTACGAAGGCGCCGGAGGATATCTACGGTTATCAGTATGATGCGGTCTGCAACGGATTCGAGGTGACTAGCGGTGCCATTCGTAACCATGAGCCCGAGACTATGTACGAGGCTTTCCGTATTGCCGGATATGAACGCTCCGAAGTGGATGCGCGCTTCGGCGCCATGATCAAGGCATTCCAGTACGGTGCGCCTCCACACGGCGGCTGCGCGCTCGGCGTAGATCGGTTCTTCATGGTCCTTCAGGAACTTGATTCTATACGCGATATCTATGCATTCCCCAAAGATGGCCGGGGCAAGGATCTGATGATGGACAGTCCTACGTCCGTAGGCGAGATGCAGCTCCGGGACGCGCACATCAGATTGCGCAAGGCTTTATAGTGCGATGACACTTTAGGGCAAAGATGCTAAGATATATACGAATAACTTATCCTATAAGCAAGAATATCGAAGTCGAGGCAAGGACGTTCATCAGCGATGGACAGTATGATGGCATCAAGAAGATCCTAGAGAAAGATTTTGAGCTTGAAAAGGAGCTCAAGGAGATAACTGTATATTTCTCAGGAGGTAAGGATTTCCGGCTGCGGCAGAACGAGACCGAGGCATATCTCATACTCAAGAAAGGAAAGATCTACGACGATTTTCATAAGGAATTCGAGATCAGGATCGGTCGGAAAGATTTTGATAATATGAAAGAGCTTCTGGAAAGCCTGGGGTATCAAGTGGAGATAGAGTGGTACCGTAACCGGCTTGCGTATAAAGGCGATGACATGGAAATCCTTCTGGATGATACCAGGGGCTACGGGAAGATATTAGAACTGGAAAAAATGGCGGAAGAGGGGCGGGAAAAAGAAACTCACGATGAGCTCGTGCGGGAAATGGAGAGGTTCGGCATAAAGGAACTGACGCTCCGGGAAGAGTTTGACCGGCGTTACGAGAATTATAAACGAAACTGGCGAGATTTAATCAGATAGGATCAAAAATATGGAATATGAAGTAGTGGTCGGGATGGAGGTCCATTTCGAGATCAAGACGGTATCGAAGATGTTCTGTTCATGCCCTAATAATCCGGAAGAGCCGGTACCCAACAAGAATGTCTGTCCGATCTGCACAGGCCAGCCGGGGACATTGCCGACCATAAACAAGAAAGCGATCGAGAGCGTCATCAAGGCGGGGCTCGCGATGAATTGCGAGATCGCGACTTTTTCCAAATTCGATCGCAAGAACTATTTCTATCCTGACCTTCCGAAAGGATACCAGGTGACCCAGTACGATTTTCCTCTCTGCAAGAATGGGTACCTTGAGGTGGATGGCAAGAAAATTCGCGTCAACCGCATCCATATGGAAGAGGACACCGGCAAATTGGTGCATCCGGCCGGGGCAGGATATTCTCTGGTGGATCTCAATCGGTCGAGCGTGCCGCTTGCGGAGCTGGTGACGGAGCCGGATATCCGTTCGTCCGTAGAAGCCAAGGATTTTTGCAAGCAGCTCCAGCAGATCATACGCGCTATCGGAGTCGCGGACGGAGATATGGAAAAAGGCCACATGCGCTGTGAGGCGAATATCAGCCTCCGGCCGGTAGGGCAGGAAAAATTCGGGACCAAGGTGGAAGTGAAGAACCTTAACTCATTTCGCGCCGTAGAAAGGGCGATCGAATACGAGATCAAGCGCCAGACAGAAGTCCTCGAAGAAGGCGGGAAGATCATACAGGAGACTCGCGGGTGGAATGCGGACAAGCAGATCACTTTCTCTCAGCGTCTCAAGGAAGAAGCGAACGATTACCGTTATTTCCCGGAGCCGGATCTGCCTCCGATGGATATCCCGAAAATGTTCGACGTGGAAGCTCTCCGGGCATCGCTTCCGGAACTCCCGATCCAGAAGAAGTATCGTCTTATGAACCAATACGATCTTCCGGAAGAAAGCGCCAAGATATTCTCCGAGGATTACGATATGGCATGCGCTTTCGAGGAGACGATTTCCGAATTGGAGGCTTGGGTGGAAGCTAAAGACATCGATCATGACGCTGTGGATAAGCTCACCAAGCTTACGGCAAACTATATACTGACTGAGCTTCAGAAATTGATGTATGCGAGCGGCACCGCGGTAAAGGAGTGCAAGATTACCAAAGAAAATTTTGCGGAATTCATCACGCTTATCTACGAGGGGCGGGTCTCTTCGTCCGGAGCGCAGGTTCTGCTCAAGGAGATGTTCGAGACCGGCGGAGATCCTTCGGATATCCTGGACAAGAAAGGTCTTGCCCAGGTGAGCGACGAGAGCGCGATCGAGAAGGTGGTGGATACGGTCCTTGCCAATAATGAGAAGTCCATAGGGGATTACAGGAGCGGCAAAGGCAATGCCCTCCAGTATCTCATCGGGCAAGTCATGAAAGAGAGCAAAGGCCAGGCCAATCCGAAAGTTGCGGAAGAATTACTCAAGAAAAAATTAGGTTAGAGATAATAATAAACAGCGCCTCCTTGGCGCTGTTTATTATTAGAATCAAATTCTTTTAGGAGAAAGAGTCGGAGTGAGAGCGATTTTATATCTATGATAGAACGATTAAGGGATTCTTACAGGAATGACAGACTGATGGCTTTGATATGCATGGGCGTTTCAAGCGGTTCGAGAATGCAATCCTTCTTTGTCTGTAGTTTTCCGTTCCTGTGGAAAGTATAACACGAGGTTGGGAAGTCTGTATTTGGATCAGATTATCCTACGAAATTCCTCGCCAGTCTTTCCGCTTCTTCGTGCTCTTCCACCCACCGGATTCGCTCGTCCCGCTTGAACCATGTCAGCTGCCGGCGGGCGTATTGGTGAGTGTGCCATTTGATCTGCTGCACGGCTTCGTCCAGAGAAATCTCGCCGCGAAGATATGAGCCGATTTCTTTATATCCGATGCCGCTCATCGCTGGGAGTTCGACATCGTAATTTGTAAGGAGTCCTTTTGTTTCCTCCACAAGTCCCGCTTTCATCATTTCTTCGACTCTTTCATCTATTCTTGCATAAAGCTCATTCCGTTCCGTCCAGAGGCCGATTTCCAATACGTTGAAAAGTGGTTTACCTTTGGTTTTCTGATCCGAGAACGGCTTGCCGGTAATCTTATACACCTCTAACGCGCGTATGAGTTTCCTTTTATTATCTTGCCCAATCGATTCGGCCGCCTCAGGATCTATTCTTACTAAGGCTTCGTATAATTCGGCGAAAGTCTTTTGCTCGAGCTCCTGGCGCAAGGTTACGTCAGGCGGAGCCTGCGGAATTTCAAGATTATCGACGATTACGCTTAAATAAAGACCGGTGCCGCCTACGAGTATCGGCAGTTTTCTACGCTTATGAATTGCATCAATTTTTTCAAGCGCAAGAGTTTTGTATTCGGCAAGAGTGAAGATTTGATCGGGGTTTACGAGGTCAAGCAAGTGAAGCGGTATGCCGTCAACGAGATAAACAGTTTCTCCGCCAACTTCTGTTTTCTTAGCGTTCGCGCCCAGAGTCTTATTGGTCCCGATATTCATTCCCTTGTATATTTGCCTGGAATCGGCATTTACGAGTTCTCCGCCGAATTCTTTGGCCAATCGCAAAGCCAATCCGGTTTTGCCGGAGGCAGTGGGACCGAGGATGACGAGGAGGGGGTTGAGGTTACTCATATTATTTATTGCGTTTGTACCGAGTAAATACGATTATGCTTTAAATTTGTCATCCCAAGCTTGTCGAGGAATCGCTATATTACATTGTAACCTTATGATGTAAGTCTGAGTGGTAATGAAGGGGTTCTTCATTTCGTTCAGAATGACAAAAGGCGAGGTTTGACACAGGGATAAGACATGAGTTGTATGATCAGTTAACTTCGATCTCTGCTTCCAGTGCCCAAGGAGTGACTTTGATGATCTTGGCTTTTGTGAATTGTCCGATAAGGCTTGGATTAACTGAAGTCTTCCTTATCTTGATATCTTTGAAACTGCGGGTTTTGCCGAAATAATATTTATCATTTTCCTTGTCGATCAGCACGTCGACGGTCTTGCCTGTGTATTTTTCGTTATTCTCACGCGCAGTAAGCCGCAGGGTATCGGTTAAAACCTTTTCTCGCCGTTTCTTTTCCTGCCAGCTCACGTCATCCGGCATAGTTGCGGAAACGGTGCCGGCGCGGGGAGAATATTTATTGATATAGGCAATATCGAATTTTGCCTTTTTTATCATCTTGGCCGTTTCTTCGAATTGTTTTTCCGTTTCGCCGGGGAAGCCGACGATGACATCGGTCGTGAGCATCACGTCCGGGATATTCTCGCGGATCATCGCAACGAGCGACAGAAAATGTTCTTTAGTGTATTTGCGGTTCATCTTGCGAAGGATATCATCATCTCCTGACTGGAGCGCAAGATGGATATAATTCGTGCATTTTGAGCAATCTTTTACGGTCTTGATGAGTCTCTCTGTCATGTCCTTGGGGTGGCTGGTAAGGAACCGGATCCAAAAGTCTCCCTCGATATCATTTATCATCTTGAGCAGGGCAGGGAAGTCGGTCTTCTCGTCCGGGCGGTAAGAATTCACGTTCTGCCCGAGAAGGATAATCTCTTTGTATCCCTTCCGGACGAGTTCCGTCGCTTCCCGGACAATTTCTTCTGCCGTTCGGGAATATTCGCGTCCCCGCGTGTACGGGACGATGCAGTAGGAGCAGAAATTGTTGCAGCCGGTCATGATCGGCACATAGGCGGTAAAAGGGCTCTCATATTCCGGTCTTATCTGGAAATAGTCGAATCCATTTTCTTTCTTGGATAGTTGGAATCCGATTTTGTCCGGCAATTCATCCAGATTTTTTATGTCTGTGATGATATCGAATACTTTCTCGAGCTTGGGCCGGTCTTCTTTCACTACGCAGCCGGTAAGCACCGCTTTGAACGCCGGATTCTTCTTGCGGTATCTCCGGAACTTCTTCCCGTTCCCGTAGAGGCGCTGCACGGCGGACTCGCGCACCGCGCAGGCCACATACACAGATAAATCCGCCTCGGCTTCCTCCGCGGTCTTCTCATACCCTAGATTTCGGAGCAGCGCCGCGACCCTTTCCGCATCGGAATAGTTCATCTGGCAGCCGTAAATTTGGATAAAGTATTTCATCGCAGTGCGTTATATTACCCTAAAACAGTAGCAAATAAAGCTCTTTTGGGCAAGGAGGCCATAAAAAAACAACCCGATTAAAAATTAAATAATCAAGCTGCTTGTTTGCAGATATATTGTACTCCCAATACCCTGGTGTCGGGAGAGAAAACTTTGCCTCCTATGGTTATTATATTGTTTTCAATCTTTACGATTCCTTCTATGATTGTGCCTTTTGTTTTTTTGCTTACCTTCTTTATTTCGAGAATCAGTACAACCATCTTATCTTCGATTCCTTTCAGTATATCTCCCAGTACTATTATCCTACTATCGTCATTCTGCGTGGCGAATGACAGGCCTGAACATATTGATTTCCGTCTCTTTCTTATTCTTCTAACCTCCTCTCAATCGGATTTTTCATTCCAAATATATCACGATAATCGATTTTGTCAATTTAAATAAATCGTAAGTTTCGAAATCGAACTTGTTGTCATTCTGAGCACTTGGGCTTCGCCCGAGCATAAACTCCGCGATAGCGGAGTCGAGGAATCCCTCTCGTATGTTAAGACCGCACAGTTTACGTTTTGTCTTAATGTAGGGATCCTTCGCCTCTGGCTCAGGATGACAAATCGGGGGATTTTTTCTGGACATAAGATTTATCGGATCAATCGGATTAATTTCAGAATTTATATAAAAAAGAAGACCTCTTTGGGGGTCTTCTTTTTCAGTCATCTGACGATAATCTTACTTCTTCTCCGCAATCTCTTTCTTGATCCTTTCGATAAATTCTTCTGTCTTCATCGCGGTAATATCTCTTGATCCTTTGGCGCGCACGGCCACAGCTCCGGCTTCGATTTCCTTATCTCCGAGGACCAGCATATACGGCACTTTCTCTTTTTCCGCCTCGCGGATCTTCTTTCCGATACTCTCATTACTGTCATCGATTTCCACGCGGATGCCTTCGTCGCTGAGCATATCGAAGATTTTTCTCGTATAATCGAGATGCTTTTCCGAAGATACCGGCAGGAGCTTTACCTGGACGGGGGCGAACCAGAGCGGGAAAGCGCCGGCATAATGTTCGATAAGCACGCCGATAAACCGCTCGAACGAGCCGAACAGGGCGCGATGCAGCATGTAAGGCTGCTCTTTCTCTCCTTTCTCGTTGATGTAGCTCATGTCGAAACGCTGCGGCAGATTGAAGTCGAATTGAAGTGTGGAACACTGCCATTCGCGTCCCATGCAGTCTTTGATCTTGTAATCGAGCTTCGGGCCGTAAAAAGCCGCTTCGCCTTCTTCGGCGATATAATCGAGTCCTTCTTCTTTGGCTACTTTTTCCAATACTCCCTGGGCGAATTCCCAGCCTTCGTCACTTCCGGCATAGTGGCCTTTGTCTTTGGGGTCGCGCAGCGATAGATAGACCTGATACTGTTCGAATCCGAATGATTTGAATATGTTGCGGATGAAGCGGATGACGCGTTTGAGTTCTTCCTCTACCTGGTCTTTGGTGCAGATGATGTGCGCGTCGTCTTGGGTAAAGCCGCGGACGCGGGTCAGGCCTGAAAGTTCGCCGGATTTCTCGTAGCGATAGACATTACCGCATTCCGCCCAGCGAAGAGGCAATTCGCGATAGCTCCGTTGCCGAGTATTATATATCGAAACATGAAAAGGACAATTCATCGGTTTGAGCAGGTATTCTTCTTTTACTTTTGCCTTTTCTCCTTTCTGCATTTCTTCGAGGCTTATTCCGACCTCAAGCGGGGGATACATGCTCTCATTGTAGAAATTCCAATGTCCGGAAGTCTCCCACAGTTTGCGGCTGCCGATGTGCGGAGTCCTGACAAGCTGATAGCCGCTCCGGAGATGTTCCTTATACCAATAATCCTCGATAATCCGCCAGAGCATCGCTCCTTTGGGCTGCCACATGGCGAGCCCTTGGCCGACGTTCTGGTCGATAAGGAAGAGTTCCAACTCCTTTCCCAGCTTGCGGTGGTCGCGCTTCTCCGCCTCGATCATCCGCTGCTCATAGGCTTGCAAATCTTCCTTGTTCTCGAATGCGATGCCGTAGATGCGCTGGAGCATCTTATTCTTCTCGTCGCCTCGCCAGTATGCGCCGGCGATCTTCGTGAGCTTGAAAGTGTCGGGAGCGATTTCGCCGGCCGAATCGAGGTGCGGGCCGCGGCAGAGGTCGACGAAATTACCGGTCTTGTAGACCGAGACTTCCTTCTCGTTGGCCTCTTCGCCGAGAATCTCTACCTTGTAAGACTGTCCGGCTTTCTCGAATAGCTCCAGCGCTTTTTCCCGCGCGATTTCCTGGCGCTCGAAAGGCAGGTTCTGCTTGATGAGCTCCTTCATCTTTTTTTCCAGCAGCGGCAGATCTTCGGGAATCAGCGTGCGCGGCAGGTCGAAATCGTAATAAAAGCCGTTCTCAATGGCCGGACCGACGCCGAATTTAGCTTCCGGGAACATGCCCTGGACCGCAGCGGCCAGGATGTGGGCGAGCGAGTGCCTCTGGATTTCCAATTTTTCTTGTTGGTTCATAGGATTTAGTTAGTTTTATAATTTTTAAGCGTGTCATCCTGAACTTGTTTCAGGATCTTCGTTGCATAACATACTCACGTTATTAATCCGGTTTTAGCCATTAGGACGTGGATGCTGAAACGAGTTCAGTATGACAAAAGACAAATAACAAAAAAAGCCCAAGAAAACTTGTGCTTTGGGACCCTGGCGGGCGGTTCCACCCAAATTCCGAAATAGTCTGTCATTCCCCGAGGGCTTGTCTCGCCGCAACTTTAGCGAAGGCGGGCTTGTTTCGTCATAGTCTTGACGAAGGCGGGCGGGCACCAGCCCCCCCCCGGAGGGTAGAATCCAGCATTTCGGCATCTTTTAGATTGTCCAGAAGCTTGGCCTTGCGGTGGACCTTCGTCCAGGACGTTCGGTAGGCGCCCCGATCGCTTCTAAGATTGATTATAGGCTTTTTATCTTCCGTGTCAAATGAAAAAAGATTCAGCAAGGTGAATCTTCGTTTTTTAGCAGTCTTACTAAGTATTCATTTTTCACGGAAACTCTCTTTCCCCTAGAACCTTCTTCAAAAAGCACTAGTGAGGATGTTTTCCTGACATAATCTATGATTCCTGTCATGGCGGGCAGAGATTCCAGAAATCCTTTTATCCTTAGCCATTCTATCCCTTCTGCCGTGATCGTAACCACGTCACCCGGCTGTAGTTGCGATAGATCTCTTTTTTCGTATTCAGCGATGAGTTCGAACAAGGAACCTTCGCTCGGATAGCCTAATCGGAATGTGTCGTCATGATTTCCCGCGCGAAGCTTTTCGCATACCTCTTCGGTATGCGGAGAAGCGATGGCAATGAGCCCTCGGCCCTCTTTGCTGCTTCGGTTCAGATAGATAGCCGTGACTTCCGGCATCTCATGGAGAATCTTCCTGCAAGCGTCAACATCTCTTTGAGAAATGATTATAAACTGGCTGAATTTAAGTTTCAGCTCTTTACCTGTGTATGTTTCTCTCGCAAATAACCCCTCCTTGTTTAGAAGCGGTGAGAAATACCCGCAATCGAGATTATACGTCTTATAATTATCAATATCAAGCATATCTCAAGGCAACCTGAATAAGAAGCCGCTTTATGCGGCTCTTTGCAGCCCATTTATCCGGCTATCGCTATGAAGCCTAGTTCAGGACCACATTCTGCGGCGTGACGATGCCCTTTATTAAGTCTAGGACTTTCTCGTCGCACTCTATGCACTTGTTCGCCTTGATCTTCTTGTAACCGGCGCCTTCGGTCGGTATGGAGATGAAGACATCGAACCGGCCTTCCGTCTGGTTCTTGAGAAATTCCGAAAGGTCTATCATAGCCTTCTTGGCGTTCTGTGAGGGGATCGTTATGCTGAGCGTGTTTGCTTCCTCGAGAGGCTTTTGCCTGTGCTTCTCGGAATATTCGCGCGCTTCCACGAAATCGACGTGGCGCGCTTCTTCTCCGAGAAGCTTGAAGACGCCGTCTTTGTCCGAGAGCTTGCCTTTCGCGAAGATGACCCCGCCTTCTTCCCAGATGTCGGGGTTATTGCCTAGCACCTTGGGGAAGACCAGGATCTCAATCTTGCCCGTAAGGTCCTCCAGCGTCACGAAGAGCATGGATGACCCGTTCTTGGTGAATATCTTCTGGGCCTTGGTAATGATTCCTCCGATCTGAATCATCTGGTTCACTTCTTCGCGTTTCAGTCTTCCAATGCACCTGCATCTGTCCGAAAGGAATGCCTCATACTCTTTGAGCGGATGGTCGCTCACGTAGAGTCCCAGGAGCTCTTTTTCCCAAGCCATCTTTTCGGTTTTCGATGCCGGCTCCTGCGGGTCAAGCTTGAGCTTATTTATGTTCGTATCTTCGGTAGAGACGGATGCGAAGAGACTGAACTGTCCGTTTTCGGCGGCTTTCTGCTCCTCCTTGGCAAAGAGAAGGATCTTTTCGAGGTTGCCAAGGATATTGTTCCTCTCGGTAATACTGTCAAATGCCCCGGCCCGCGCGAGACTTTCCATCGATTTCTTGTTGAGGGTGTTCGATTTTACGCGCAGGACGAAATCTTCCACATCCTTGAATTTTCCGCTGCTTTTCCTCTCTTCGACGATGATCTCGATGAGCTGCTCGCCCACGTTCTTGACGGCGCTCAGTCCGAAGCGGATCTTTTTCTGCTGTCCTTCGTTCTGGGGAATCACGCCGAAGTCCACGAAACTTTCATTGACATCCGGCGGCAGCACTTCGATGCCGAGCATGCGGCACTCTTCGACTTCGATAGCAACGCGGTCGATGTTCTCACGGTCGGATGTGAGGAGCGCGGCCATGAATTCGGCGGGATAGTGGGCTTTGAGATATGCAGTCTGGTAGCCGATAAGAGCATAACAGACGGCGTGCGAGCGGTTAAACCCGTATTCGGCAAAGTTCTTCATATCGGAAAAAGTCTCCTCGGCGACTTTCTTGGGAATTTTGTTAGCAAGACATCCCTCGAGAAATGGTTCCATCATTTTGGCCATCAGCTCAGCAATCTTCTTTCCCATCGCTTTTCGCAGGGTGTCAGCCTGTCCGCCGGTGAAATTTGCCATATCCTTCGAGAGCTGCATAGCTTGCTCTTGATAGACGATTACGCCATAGGTGTTTTCCAGCGCGCGTTCCATAAGAGGGTGTTTGTAGACGATTTCCTTTTTGCCGTGCTTGCGGTCGATGAACTCGTCCACCATCCCGGAGTTGAGCGGACCCGGGCGATACAGAGCCACCATAGCGATGATATCTTCAAAGTCTGTCGGTTTCAGCCGTTTCAGATATTTTTTCATTCCGCTAGACTCGAATTGGAACACCCCGGTCGTCATCCCTTTTTGGAAAAGTTCCAGAGTTTCTGCGTCTCCCAGCGGAATATCGGCAATATTAATCTCAATTTTCTGCGTTTTAGCGATAATCTTGAGCGCGCGCTCGATGATGGTGAGATTTTTGAGTCCCAAAAAGTCCATCTTCAGAAGCCCCAGTTTCTCAATGTCGCCGGCGGGATACTGGGTAGTGATGGCTTGATCGTCCTGCGGCGGGTGCTGAGTCGGCGTATAATCATTCATAGGTTCCTTGCTGATCACGACTCCGCAGGCATGAGTGGAATTGTGGCGCGCTACCCCTTCCAGCTTCAGGGAATAATCCAAAAGTTTTTTGGCATCGGGATCGCTTTCGTAGATGTCCTTGAGTTCCTTGGTGTTTTGCATGGCGTCTCCCAGCTTGGTAAACATCGGGATCATCTTGGAAATCTTGTCGCAATAGGAGTAGGGGAGGGCAAGCGCCCGGCCGCAGTCGCGTACGGCTGCTTTGGCCGCCATGGTCCCGAAAGTGATGATCTGGGCGACGTGGTCTTGTCCATATTTGCTCGCGACGTATGCGAGCACCTCATCGCGCCGAGTATCGGCAAAATCCATATCGATGTCAGGCATGCTGATGCGGTCGGGATTGAGGAATCTTTCAAAAAGGAGGTTATATCGGAGCGGGTCGACGTCAGTGATGCCGGTGAGATACGAGACGATCGAGCCGGCAGCCGATCCGCGGCCTGGTCCTACGACGATTTTTTTGTCTTTTGCCCAGTTCACGAAGTCCTGTACGATCAAAAAGTAGGAAGGGAAGCCCATCTGCTTGATGACGTCGAGTTCGTAGCTTAACCTCTTCTCGATTGTCTCGTTGGTCTGGCCATAGCGCTTGGCGATACCCTCCCGGCACATCTTTTCCAGATATTCGTTGTCGCTGAGCCCTCCCGGCACCTCGAAATAGGGGATGAGGATCTTTCCCAGTTCGAAATCGACATTGCACGCATCGACGATGCGTTGGGTGTTATCGATAGCTTCCGGCACGTGCTTGAAGTGCTCGATCATCTCCTCGGGGCTTTTCATAGAGTAATTTTCGCCCATCATGCTCATGCGGTCGGTTTCCTGCACAGTCTTGTTCATCTGGATACAGAGGAGGATATCCTGGACTTTGTCGTCGTCCTTGTAGACGTAATGGATATCGTTGGCGGCGACCACGGGCGCGCCTGTGGTCTTGGAAAGCTCGATAAGGGCATTATTCACCATCGTCTGGCCCTCCAGTGCCGGATGGTCTTGCAGTTCGAGATAATAGTTATCTTTGCCGAATATCTCCTGGAATTCATGGATGATCTTCTCGGCCTTCTTCATGTCTTTTTCGAGGATTGCCTGCGAGACTTCGCCCGCTATGCAGGCAGAAGTCGCGATCAGCCCTTCGGAATATTTGCGGAGTATTTCCTTGTCCATCCGCGGCTTGTAGTAGAAGCCTTCAAGGTGGGCGAGTGTGGTGAGTTTCACCAGATTCTTATAACCGGTATTGTCTTTGGCGAGCAGTATGAGATGGTTGTTCCGCCGAGTATCGAGCGTCGGCGTCTTGTCGAAGCGGGACTTGGGGGCGACGTAAGCTTCCACGCCGACGACCGGCTTGATCCCGGCCTTCTGGGCTTTCTGGTACATCTCGAGCGCGCCGTACATCACCCCATGGTCCGTGATGGCGATCGAGTCCATGCCCAATTCGCCCGCGCGATTCACGAGGTCATCAATTTTCGCCAGTCCGTCCAGGAGGCTGTAGTGGGTGTGCGTATGTAAATGGGTGAATTTCATGTGTCTTCGGATTAGCGGCGGGTTATTTCTACTGTAACTATCTCTTCTTCTTCTGGTAGGCGTAGAGGATGCCGAGGGAAATCAGGCCGACGAGGAATATGAGAGCCAAGGCGGGGATGACACGGTAGAAGAAAAAATTGTTGGCTTCGACGAGCTGATTTGAAAGCGACCGTCCCGTCTCGGTCTCGGTGATGATGAAAGTAAGGACGGAAATAAAGAGAAGCAGGGCTAGGAGTTGCTTGCTTTTCCGAGGAAAGCTGTAGAAATGCCTTCGGAGGAAGAGGCCTATCTTTTCTTTCACGGTCCAGTCTTGAAAATCAATCTTCTCCAGGTCTGCGAGGGCCTCGCGGTAGCCTTTGATGATCTCGCGGGCGTCTTCGGCGCTGATATCAAAGCCGATCTTGCTGATCAGCTTCTTGTGCATCGCCCGCGCATACCGCAGCTTATCGGAGTCAGAAAAGAGATAAGCGTAATTCCTTATCTTGTCATCAATGCTCCTGCCCGGAAGGTCCTTGTCTTCCAGCGCTTTCTGGAAGATTTTTTCCGTTTCCAGCACCGCCACCTTATTGGCGGACATGTCATTCTTCTCAAGCTCTCTGGCTACTCCTGCCCAAAGCGGAGCATAACCGTTTTGTTCTGGCTTTTCGTCTGACATATTTTTTTCTGAGACTTATTTGAGTAAAATGTCCTTATCTAATTATATTATCTAAAGGCAGAAAAGGCAATTTGGCAGGGTGGAAATCTTCGCATTAAATTGACGTCCGGCCCATTAGGGGCTATGATTAATCTTCGAAAGCCTAGGAAAAATGAATACAGAAACATAAGAGCAGAAGATGATTCGAAAATGGATGACAGATCCTCCAAAAGAAGCAAGTTAAAAGATGCCCTTCGTGTCGTATCTGTAAATACGGGAATAAAGAAGCTTCATACGGAAGATGATATGGACCATTACAAGGCCAAAAATACCGTACTGTGGTTAGAGGCGGGGTTTGACGGGTTAAGACACATGAAAAAACGTATATTTTCCGTGGTGAAACGCGTATTTGTGCCGGTAGCTTTCATAATCTTGCTCCTTCGGGGGCGGAAAAGGAAAAGGAATAAACAGAAGCGTTGATACGACGCTTCATTTTTTTTATCCTTCCCTTCATGGAAGATGGCTGAAGGGTTGACAAAGCTCGGAAAAAAGCGTATGATTAGATAACAAAAATAGAAACAAAGA
>CAZDCJ010000026.1:0-15981 GCA_964503935.1 uncultured Candidatus Saccharibacteria bacterium | reverse complement strand
TCGGCAAAGTCCTGCGCGGTCCGACACACAAGCCGCTGCGGGAAACGGATATCGGGGAAGAGTAGCAGCCCCAGATAATCAGCAGATAAAAACCATAAGCATATGGTTTTTATTTTGCTTAGCCTTTATAATGGAGTAAATCGTTTGAATTCGCCAGAATGATTCCTTTACTTCTGTCATCCCAGGCACTTGGCAAATCTATGGTTAACTTCACCAAGAAACCCTCTATTGACCCTGAATAATCTTTTGTTTTTGTCATTCCGAGCGGAGCGGAGCGCAGCCGAGGAATCCCTTCATTACGATAAACTATCCAGCCCCCAGCTATCAATAATTTAAGATATATTATGCCAAGAAAATATGACTTTTATGTCTATATAATGGCAAGCGAGAGCGGGACTTTATATGTAGGAATGACGAATAATATCTTGAGAAGAGTCGCAGAACACAAAGAAGGTAAGATCGAAGGATTCTCGAAAAGATGCGGCTGTACGAAACTGGTCTATTATGAACACTGCGGGCAGGTCCATGATATCCTGGAAAGAGAAAAACAGCTCAAGAGATGGAGGAGAGAGAAAAAAGAATTTCTGATCCGTCAGATCAATCCGCATTGGAAAGATTTGAGCGAGGATTTTTAGCACATGTCATCATCCCGAGCGGAACTATCCTTTTCAAGGTATAATTATCATTTTGTCATCCCGAGTGGAGCGCAGCGCAATCGACGGATAGCTTCATTACGATGAAACGTAAATCGTACAGCTTTGATATAATGAAGGGCTTCCTCGACTTCGCTCGGAATGACAAGAAACGAAGAACCGCCGATTCTCGATCGGAATTACGACAGAAATAATCGTAGAACGCGGAACGAATACCGGAACATTACCCGCATCAATGATCCCTTATCATTTAGAACACTAAAAATATGCCCATCCAGACCACCACCATCAATAACACCACTATCGCCGAGCTCGTCTCGGACGAGGTCGCGATCAAGACCGCCGGAGACGTGCTGGATATCATGGCAAACTGCTATGTGAAAAAAGCCCAGGCGGTGATAATATATGAGAAAGATATCGTGCCGGAATTCTTCGACCTTAAGACCGGCATCCTAGGAGAAATCCTCCAGAAATTCGCCAACTACGATTTCCGCCTTGCCATCGTAGGCGATTTCTCCAAATTCGCAAGCAAGAATTTCCAAGACTTCCTCTACGAGAGCAACAAGGGCGGACGGATCATTTTCGTGAAGAGCAAAGAAGAGGCGCGGGAACGGCTGGGAAGATAAACCGCTTATCGGTTCATCATTTTCATTCAAATATATGGATATCCCCTCGGTTTTCAAAAAGAGATCCGCACGGCGACTATTAGGCCTCGGCGCGCTCTTCCTGGCAATCCTCTTCATCGCTACCGGCGCCTCCATCGGGCGCAGCGTGAAAGAAGAATGCGACCGGGCGCAGTCGCTCTATGACGGACAGTGCGTGGACGCGCTCATAGAGAAAGTCTCTGACCCCTCGGTCACGCGCGGCAAGAACCAGTCCATCTGGGCGCTCGGACAACTCGGAGACGAGAAGACTCTCCCCTTCCTCCGGAGCCTCGACGACGGCCAGCCTCTTCCGGAGAAGGAAAGCTGGGATGAAGGCATCAGCCAGTACGAGCTGCGAAAGGCCGTCAGACTCATCGAAAGCGGCCGCAATCTCACGGCCTTCATCTGGAGATGATACAGGAGTCGGCCTGACAGCGATTCTTCCGAAGCGACATTTTCTTGCAGCTGACGCTCATTTTAAAATTGCGAAAAAAGACCCTAAGTGATATGGCTCCTCGCAGTCATGCGTGCAATTGCCCGCGCGCTAGTCCGGATATATAATGGATTATAAGTAACCTACGAACATGCCGGATCTCGAACATATCAGACGCCTTACCCCGCATCAGGACATCAATGATGTCTTGTATTTCCTGTCCGAAGGCACAAGCACCATCTTCACGGATGACTTAGTAGGCATTTACCTCACCGGCTCCCTGTCGTACGGCGACTTCGATCCCGGCCGAAGCGACATCGATCTTGCGGTGATTATCAAAAAGCCCGCGACAGCGGAACAAATACGATTGATTGCTAAGCTCCACGAAGATTGTATGCGGATTTCCAAAGTCTGGGGCAAGCGCCTGGAATGCTCGTACATTCCCCTTGCGATGATGAAGAATATCCTTCCGCCTGAAAAGCCGCGGCCGTACTTCGGAGACGGCATATTTTACGAAGAAGCGCTGTACGGCAACGAATGGATCATCAACCAGTATTTCCTTTATAACTGCGGCATCGCGATGATCGGACCGGAATTCCGCACGCTTATCGGACCTATAGACATCCGATTCGTCCAAGAGGCATGCATCCGGGACCTTCACAAAGAGTGGGAACCGAGAATCGCCGACTCGTCCGGGCTGGCCGACAACCATCTTTCTTCCTACATCGTCCTTAATCTCTGCCGCATCCTCTTCGCGGTCAAAAATGCCGCCGCAGTCTCCAAGAAGAAAGCTGCCGCCTGGGCGATGAAGGAATATCCCGCCTGGAAGGAACTCATAAGGGCAGCGAACGACTGGCATTATGGGATAGAGATGGGAAGACAGGAAGAAAAAATAATAAACTTCATACGTTTCGCCCTTTCTGAAGTAGAAAGATAAATAACGATTTCTTAACGCAAAGACATGGACAAACGATTCACCAAAGACGCTTATCTCTGGGGCTTCATCCTCTGGCTTATCGGCTACCTACTCGGCGTCATCCTCTTCTTCATCGTACCAAAGGAAATAATCGGACTGATTATCACCCCCTTCGGAGTAGTCGTCACCCTCTGGGTGCTTGCTAAGAAAATCAAAGGGGAGACCGGACAATATTACCTCCGTCTGGCGGCCGTCTGGACGCTGCTCGCTATCGTTCTCGATTACATCTTCAATGTGCTGATGTTTGATATCGGAAGCAGTTATTACCAGGCCGATGTATACCTCTATTATACCGTCACTTTCTTCCTCCCCCTCGCCTATTGGTACTTCAAGAAGCGCCGGAAATGATCCGCGCCGATTATCACTTCCATATATATCTATAATTTTCTAATCTAAAATCATGAAGACTATAGTGATCTACGACTCTCTTTACGGCAACACCAAAGCTATCGCCGAAGCGATCGGCAAAGCCTTAGGCCCCGACGCGATGGTCAGTAACGTAAAGGATACCATCCCCGCGATGACCCGCGGCGCCGGACTCGTCATCGTCGGCGCTCCTACCCATGGCGGCCGGCCCTCACAAGACATGAAAGCATTCCTGGGAAACATACCGGCGGAAAGCCTCAGAGACGTCCGCGTCGCGGCATTCGACACTCACAGCTCAGTCGAAAACCAGGGGGCTTTCGTGAAAATGCTCGTCGGATTTCTCGGCACTGCCGCCAAGCACATCCTCAAAGAGCTTGAGAAAAGAGGCGGCATAGCCGCCGCCGCCCCTGAGGGTTTCATCGTGGAGGGCAAGGAAGGACCGCTTCAAGAAGGAGAACTGGAACGCGCCGCGGCTTGGGCTACGGAAATCAAGAGCAAGATGACGGCCTGATAAATCCTGCGGACCGCATACGCAAAGACGCTGCTTGCCAGTGTCTTTGTTTTTACTTTTCCCCCCGCACGGCTTATAATTGATTCCATAAGCCGGTAACTTATCCGCCATGTCCGAAATGCTCAGACGTGATAAATACAAATCAAGACGCGGCGGAGAGTCCAAACTCCTCGACATCATGTGTCGGAAATGCGGCAAACCGGTCCTCGTATATCAGAAGGATGGTCCGGGAAGCCTGCTTCGTCTCTATCTCGACCGCATCCATTCCCCGCAGGTCCTTACTAGACTCCAACACCTTCCGCTCGTCGGCATCCCCTATCTCAAATGTCCGGACTGCGGCGAGCTCCTCGGCACTCCGTATATCTATGCAAAAGAGAAACGCCCTGCTTACCGGTTGCGCAGGGAAGCGATCACGAAACACACCCATAAGACACGCGAATAAATCCGTCTTACGATTTTCATTTAATATCTTTACAAAAAAACATGGAACGCATCTCCACCCCCAGTAATAAGAGATTCTTCACCGTCATCCTCGCAATCACATTCTTAGCCAGTATATCGTTTTTCATCTACAAAGAGCATTACTCCCACTTTAAAAACACTGCCTGCACGGCAGACGCTAAGCTCTGCCCGGACGGCTCCTATGTAGGCCGTACCGGCTCCGATTGCCAGTTCGCGGCGTGCCCTACGGGCGAGGGCAAGGCTTCGTATGGATTCGGGAATTCCCAAGTCGGAAAAGCTATCGCCGATTATCTTGAGACCCAGAGCGCTTTTGCCTGGAAGACCAGGGACGGAAGCCATAATTTCTGCGTAGTCGAAAACCTCGATCCGGAAAGAGAGCTCTTCCCGATCTACGTCTGGGCGCGCTGCGGCGAGTTCGCCAAGGAAAACGGCAGCCTCGCGGAAGTGAGCGGCATATCTTTGCCGGTAAAAGTCGACTATCCCAACGAGCTCTCTTATTATAACCCGGCAAGATTCTCCCATGAGATTCCCGGAAACGGCGCCGCCTACGAAGAAGATATCCGTCGGATATTTCCCGAGAATCTGCAGAGTCAGATCCTGGGTTACGATGCTGCAATGCTCTCCGCCGAGCTTAATGCCCAAGCTCCGGCTTGGTTCGAGGCAAAAATAGAGAACGATGAAGCCTGGCTTGCGATCAAGACTGCGATCGCCGAATGCCGGGTCGAATCCACCATGCAGGCCCACAGCCTTGAGGTAAGCGCCGACCTTAAGGACGGCACGAGACTGCAGGCGACTGAACCCGAAATTGATGATATAATAAACCTAGTCATCGCCGCCCAGTCCAGATGCGGATCAATCCCGATGGCGACAGAATAGCGCTTTCTCCCTCCGTAATCCGCCGCGCCCCGGACTCCGCAAGCGACGGCGAGACGGCGCCGATCTAACAAGCAGTCTAACAAGAAACTCATGCAAAAGAAACGAATCTCTATCATCGCGATCATCATCCTTCTCCTAGCTCTTTCCTTCGCCTTATCCGGCAAAGAAGAAGTAGCAGAAACGGAACAGGTCGCGCAGGAGCAAGCAGATGTGATCGAAGAGCAATCTGATATGACTATGGAAGAATACGAGAAGGAACTTTTCAAGAACCAGCAGCAAACTGAGCCGCAAGGCCCGGTCGAGCTCACTATCGTCAGCCCGGAGGAAGAAACCTTCACCCCCCGCCAGGCCCGCATGTACGAAGCCGATATAGTCAATTTCACCCCTTCTTCGATTACCGGCTACGACACGGCCGACTGTCGTTGGAAATTCTATCTGAACGAGAACAACGAAGAGGCTCTCTATAAAGAGATGACCAACAGGGCCGTCCTTACCGCGGAAAGCAAGCAGATCTGCGGCTTTACTTCAACCTTCATCGAGAGCCGCGGAGAACTCCGCGTCGAGCTCAATCTTGACATCCTGGATAAAGACGGCAACGTGCTCAAGACCCTGGTCGCGGAAAGGAAGTATCGCGTACAATAAACAGGCTCGAAGGCCTGAAAGATAAGAATACGCCTCGCTTTTCCAAACCGACATTCCCCGCGGCAGGCGGGGTTTTTCGCACCTACTCAAATGATATGCGGTACGCTCAGAAAATCCGGACGGACCTTCGTCAATATCGATAAAAAGGTCTTGCCATGATTTTTATCCGGGTGTATACTCCTAGAAAGCTCTAAAATTATCACTAATCTAAAAGCGATGAAAAACCACACAGAAGGTTTTTCGCCTGAATCTGCATCGGCCGCCACGGCAGATATCGCTCCGCGGGAAGAGGCCACGCTCCGCAATGAATTCGAAATCATGCAAAGGCTCGACTTCGTCTTCATCAAAGAGCTGGGGGTAAATAGCGCGGATGAGTATATTATGGAAGTCATCAGTCTCACATGTTCCATGAGAGATGACCGGGGGCACGGAGCCTAGCAAGGCGAAAAGCGGCAAAAAGCAAGGATATTATATTTATCAAGGAGTATTCTTGCCATTCCAAGACAGGGAGGGATCGGAATGACGACCACTTAGTGGCTGTTTTTATTTGTCCTAAAGGCATCGAAGCCTCGTTCCTTGCCACATGGAAGACATTGAGAAAATCCCCATCCTATGCTAAGCTTAGCTCATAGCAGCAAGGCATGAATGATAATAAATCCCTATCCCTAACATTATGTTCGCATTCCTCGTAGAGACTTTTGTCAACCTTATATCCTCCGCCGGCTACGCCGGACTCGCTTTTCTCATGATGCTCGAAAGCATGATCGCTCCCGTTCCCAGCGAAGCCGTAATGCCTTTCGCGGGATTCCTCCTCTTTGATGGCCGCATGGAGTGGGGCGCGGTCATCTTCTTCTCTACCCTCGGCTCGATCATCGGTTCGCTCCTCTCCTATTATATCGGCAGAGATTTCGGCCGGCCGCTCGTGATAAGATACGGCAAATACCTCCTCCTCAACGAACACCATCTTGAGCTCACGGAAAAGTTCTTTCAGAAATACGGCAACAAGACGATATTTATCTCCCGCTTCATTCCCATCGTACGCCATTTCATTAGCCTCCCCGCCGGTGCCGCTCGCATGAATCTCACCATCTTCTCCCTCTACACCATCGCCGGTGCCGCCTTGTGGAATACCTTCCTTGCGTATCTCGGCTACCGCCTCGGCAGTGATTGGGAAGTCATCCGCGCCTACAGCGAGAAGCTCGATATCCTCGTCGGAGCACTGATCGTCGGCGCCATCGGCTATCTCATCTATAAGAAAAAAAGCAAGGCCGCATGAGCTATCCTCCTATCCTCCCTGCTCTTATCTCCCATCGCATCCTTTTTATCTTTCACGAAGATATGGCAAAAGATCATTCGAAATATCTGATCAAAAGCTATCAGTACTGGGACGTCAAAGTCCATGAGAACCAAGGCTATCTGGGACGATGTGTAATCTGGTGCAAACGCACCGATGTCGAAGACCTGACCGATGTTACCGGACCGGAAATGGAGGAATTCCTATTCCTCCTGCGAGAGCTTCGCAAGGCTTCCTCGCAGTGCTTTGCTCCTGATTGGTTCAATTACGCCTTTCTCGGGAATGTCGTAAGGCATCTGCATGCCCATTTCATTCCCCGCTATGCTCAGAAGAAGACTTTCATGGGTACGGTCTTCGAAGATAAATTCTATGGCGATAACTACCGCACCGACCATGAGTTCATTACGTCGGAAGATGTGCTTCTGGAAGTAAGGAAACTTATGCAGAATAACCTTAGATAAATCCGCATTATCCGGCATATATGCAAAGATGGAAACGCCTATCCTCTGATATCGTCTATGACTCGGAATATTTCCGGGTCAGAAAAGACGTGGTCGGACTGCCGGATGGCCGGAAAAAAGAATGGACTTACTGGGACAGCCGGGATTCGGCCATGGTCGTATGCATGACCGAAGACAAGAAGCTGGTGATGATCCGGCGATACCGCTATATGGCGGACGACGACAGGATCGAATTCCCCGCCGGATTCAACGAGTCGGCGGAAACCCTCGAAGAAGGCGCGCGGAGGAAACTCGAAGAAGAGACCGGATATGCCTGCGGAAAGATCGAGAAGCTCGGCGCATTCTACGAGAGTTTCGGGCAGCTTAATCGGAGGATACACATATAATTTCGCCGAAGGAATCAAGTTGCAACAAGGAACGACCCCGGGGGAAGATGATTTTGAGGACACCGAAGTCGTCCTCATGGATTTCGAAGACGCAATAAGGATGGTGAGGAAAAATAAGATCGTCTCCATGGGTTCGTCGCTGGTCCTCTTGCTTCTCCAGGAAAAATTGGCAGAAAATGAGATTACCTTGTAAAATGATAAGACCTCGGTCCCTATCAGCCTAAATTACCGTAATGTCTGAGAATACAGCCAACCCGAAAATCTTCATAACCGGCATCCCTACCGCCGGCAAGTCTTATCTTGCCCGCAAGCTGATAGACCTGACCGGAGGTTATTGCCTGGAGACCGACAACTTGTACGAAGAGCTGGGGCGCGATCCGCGCTACGAGAAATGGGCAAAATTCTTCGAGGATAATGACGAGCACGCCTATTATACGGAGAATGATCCGGATAAACAATGGGCTATCCTTTCCGAGATGCACGAGAAGCTCTGGCCAGGCGTACTGGAGAAGATCCGCGCATACGAGGCCGGAGACATCCCCTCGAAATCCAGGATGGCCGGACTCCTTCGCAAACCTTTCTCGCAAAAACGCCCCCTGATCTTCGAAGGCATAAATATCCTGCCGCATCTGGCCAAAAGAGACCTTACCTTCCCCGGCGTAGTGCTCGTAGGAAAATCATACGAAGAGGTCCTGAATAGAAATCACGAGCGGCCGCGCTGGGGCAAGACAGAAGAGATGATACGGATGGGAGCGAACGCCTTCTGGTCGGTCGAACGGCCGCGCTATATCGAGGAAGCACTAAGCTGCGGCTATGGGATATTCGAAGATGCCGACGAGGCATACGAGGAAGCGCTCAAGATGCTCGAACTTAAATGATATTCCCGTACAGAAAAAGGCATCGCTTTGGCGGTGTCTTGTGTTGAATTTTAGATATTCTTTCTTATTATCGGATTAATTGATATAGGATAGTGAGTATAATGAAACAAACAGAAGAACCCGGAAAATCAATAGGTGAGTTAGCAAAAGGAATTATTCTATGGCTTGCCAATCTCAAGATAAGGACTGCGAAAGAAGTGGCGCGAGTCTACATAGACGATAGATCTGCACAGAGGAAGTAGACGACATAAATGGATTCATGAATATGAAGTCCGGCGCCTCATACCGGACAATATCTTTATAAGCTACCAACAGATAGCTTTTTTGCCTGCACAACACCGCTACCTTCAGGATTGATTTGATATCTTCCGCTAAAAAATGTATAATATTTTCAAATATGCATGACGATGGATCGGACGACATACCGATCACCTAAACACCTAACCGAAACAAAAATGAGCGCGAAACAAACCTTCTCTCTCCGTCATTTGCTCCTTTCAGGTTTGATTTTGTCTTTGTTCGTACTCGCAGTCAGCGATGATGCGCTGCTTGCGTTACTCCGATATGGAAGAGTATTCGCGGCGGAGACGACTACCTCTGCGAATAGCTCGATATCCCCTGCTTCCTATAAGGAAAGTACCGACCCTCTTCCCGCTTCCTCTGATACTTCTTCGACAACCCTGACGGCCACCGCAAGCTCTCCTGCTCCGGATGAAAGCTCTACGGAGACCGCGACCCGATTGGCTACGACTGCCCCGGCGACAAAACCGGTTTCCGACAGCAGTCCGGATACTTCAGTCTCGTCCGTATCTGATACTTCGACTCCTTCAAGCGATCCGGCGCCGGCTACCGATAGTTCCCTTTTTGCGACGGTTCCTGATAAATCCGTTTCGACGGATTCCGATAATACCGCCTCTGCCACGAACACGGCAGCGCCGGGAAACGATGAAGAACAGGAAGCTGCTACGACAGGAGCAAGAGACATATCCGCCACCTCTTCCGACTCCGAGGAAGCAAGGACAGATTCTGCGAACCCCGTAGATCCTACCGCTGAGACAGAAGAAGCATTCGACAAGAGTGTATATTCAGGGCTCAACCTTGACCTCCAGCCTGGAGAAAAGATCACGGAAGACAGGAAACTGTGTACCAAAGAGCTTCCTGTAAGACCGGATAGCGAAGTAATCTTCAAGATGGAAGGTCCCGCCGGCAAGAGTATTGTCGCTTATGAACCCACGCCGCTCAAATATTGTTACAATCTGGTCCTTGGCGACTTCGATAGCGGTTCATACAAACTGACCGTCGAGGCCCAAATAGGAGGAAAGGTCTTTCACTTGATCAATTCGATAGAGATCGACCGCTCTACTTCCCAAGATACCCTAGCCCAGAAAGCCGCCGAATTGGAGAACAGATGTTCCCAAGACGGCGCCGACAGCTCGGAAGAATGCAAGCAGTTCTATCTGGACAAATACGGCGAAAAGATCAACTGCCAAGACATGGAGAGTGAGGAATGCGACACGGCCGTCAAAGATACCTACATCGGGGAGATCGTCCAGGCCGAAAAGGCCTACGCGCGCATCGGCGAGCAGGCAGAAGATATACTCGGTAAATCCATGACGGCTGGCAAACTGGAAAACCTCATCAACCAGTCGAACGGTAAAAAGGTCCTCGATTTCAGTACCCCCTTAGTCACGAAAAAGACCCAGATCCGGATCATCCCGTCTTATGAAAGCGTGGTCCTGGGCAAATACGACGGCCTCAGGCTAACAGCGCCGATAGTGATCGTCATTGACAGCGATGGCGACGGCGTATCCGACGACATTGAGAAGAGACTGGGCACCGAACCGGATGCGAGAGATACCGACGGCGACGGCTACACTGACGGCGAAGAGCTCATCCACGGCTACGATCCTCTCGGCGAAGGCAAGAGGGATGTGGGGCTATCTCCCGCAGAGAAGATCCTCATAGAAGGAAAAGCTATCGGCCAGCCTACAGGCAGCGGAGAGACGAGCACCGATCTTACGGTCCGAGAGGTGAAGATCGTCTATGGGGAAGACGGAAGCGGAGACAGCTATGTCCTTACGGGAAAAGCCGCGCCTGACACCATATTCACCCTATATGTATATTCGGACGTACCGGTCGTCGCCACAGTAAAGACCGACGCCTCCGGCAACTGGGAATATCATTTTGAAAATACTCTCGAATACGGCAACCATGAAGTCTATATCGCCACGAACGACGATACGGGAAAAGTAGTCACGAAGAGCTCGCCGCTCTCATTCCTGATCGAAGAAGCACAGGCAGCAACCGCCGCGGAAGACGGCAGCGCTGCGGATAGCGGACACGATTCGGACAACATGGTCAATTACTATATCTATGCCGCCGGCGCTCTGATAATCCTGGGCATCATCATCTTCCTTCTCGCCCTCTCTAAGTCGAGAAATAAAGCTCAAAAATGACAAGATTCAAGGAAATCCTGACGGAGCATCGCGAGACCCTGCAGCTAATCTACGGCATACTGCTTATTGTCCTCATCCCCTCTCTCATCGCTTACAACACGGTGTTCATCATCACCCGGTATAATGACGGCATGGACACCGCGCTCCGCCGCCAGGCGCTGGCGCTCGGCCGCTCGATCTATGCCGGATTGGAAGCGGATCTGGACGATGCCGCTAAGCTCCAGGAAGACATCGAAGGAATATCGGTACGGAATACCGACCTGGAAAAGATCCAGGTCCTCTCCCCCGAAGGCGAAAACTTCAAAGTGATCGCCTCGTCTGAAAGAGCGGACATCGGCCAAACCCTCGATTTCTATTACTACCAGATTGCCTGGCTGCAGCCGGACAATGACGCCCTGGCCACGGATTCCCTCCGACTTGCCATCTCTTCGGACGACGAGGGACTGGTAGCCTCCGACAAAGATGAGAGATTCTGGCTGGTCGCCATGCCGATGCAGGACAGGCTCGGCGCGAAACAGGCCCTCCTCTCCCTCCAGGTTTCATCCAAAGTGATCGACGACCTTACGGACTACAACCGTAATGCTTCCTTCTATATATTGATGTTGACCGTCGTCATCACCATCCTCTTCCTCTTCATCACCATCCGCCTCTGGGATTATGTCATCCTGTACAAGAAGATAAAGGAACTCGATCAGATGAAAGACGAATTCATCTCCATCGCTTCGCACGAATTGCGCACCCCCCTTACCTCTATCAAGGGCTATGCCTCGCTTCTCCGCGAAGGCGATTATGGCAAAGTCACCCCAAAAATGCTCGAAGGGCTCGATCGGATAATGAGCTCCACTGACCGGCTGGAGAACCTGGTAGAAGACCTGCTAAACGTCTCTCGTATCGAACAAGGCCGCTTGAGCGTCGAGATGCAAGCTATCGAGACGCAGCCGATCGTGGAAGAGATAGTCTCCCAGCTCTCAGTAACGGCCCAGCAGAAAAAGCTCAAGCTCGTCTACGAGAAAGAGGCAGGCAAACTTCCTCCGGCTTCCGCCGATCCGGAGCGCCTCAAGCAGGTATTGGTCAATCTCATCGGCAACTCCATCAAATACACCGAAACGGGAAGCGTAACTGTCTCCGAAGAGATCAAGGACGGGAAACTGCGCCTCAAGATCAGCGATACCGGCATCGGCATCTCGCCGGAAGCGCAGCACAACCTCTTCCAGAAATTCTATCGTGTCCAATCGGAGAAGACCCGATCCATCCAAGGAACCGGCCTGGGCCTTTGGATTACCAGGCAGATCATCGAGCTTATGAGCGGGAATATCTATCTGGAAAGCATAGAAGGCCGGGGTACGCAAGTGACTATAGTGCTGGAACTGGCGCCACGGAAGAGCTGACCGCATATCTATAGCTTCTCCTCGAGAATACCGTCTAGGCGGTATTCTTTTTTTCGGCACTCGTCCCTGCAAATATTGGCACCCTTTCCCTTATCTGCTAATATGGATGTATAAATCTTACCCGAATATCATGAGAAAAAACGATCGCTTTGATCGGATATCGCAATTCGCCATCCCGCTTCTCACCGTCGGCGGCTTTCTCCTTACCGGACTCAAGTATCCCGGGGGACTTGTCGTCGGCCTGCTCGCCCAGCCTTTCTGACTCTCTTCGAGCTACAAGGCATACCGCACAGCAGGCCAGAGCGGGCTTCTCCTGAATTCCGTCATCATGACTTTCGTGATTGCCCTTGACATCCTCAATTATTAGTTCTTCTAACGACACTACGCCATGAAAATCTATTTTGCAGCCTCTATCCGAGGCGGACGCGAGAATCAAGAACTATACGCCGATATAATTTCCCTCCTTAGGAAATATGGGGAAGTGCTTACCGAGCATGTCGGCAGCCCCGAGATCCTTCCCATCGGAGAGGTGGATATCAGCGACGAACAGATATTCAAGAGGGATTCGAGATGCATGGAAGAATGCGAGGTAGCAGTCGCCGAAGTAACCACGCCCAGCCTCGGCGTGGGTTACGAGATCGGTAAGATGGAAGGCAAGAAGCCGATCCTGTGCCTTTTTCGCGCGCAGGAAGGCAAGAGATTATCAGCGATGCTTGCCGGAAACGACAATCTGGAAATCATCAGCTACGGTTCATTATCGGATATCGAATTTTCTTTGAAAGAATTCTTTGGCGGCCTTAAGCATTGAATTTTCCCTGCTTTCCCACAAATAATGTTCAGATTCGGAAATAATATCAACCGTTAACTGAAGCACATGAAAATCTTCAAACTGCAGGATCACCTGAAAGGAGCGGGCGCAGCCACCGACGTCGCCGGAGTATACTGGTCATCGCGGGACATGGGCCCTTCTCCTGTCGGCAACCATCATTTTTTCACTTTCGTCTATGAAGACGAATCACAAGCGCAGAGGATTGCCGCCTCGGGAATCGCCGAGACTTTCAGCGAAGAGAACGATAAGGGTGTCCGGATATACTTTGCTACCCTGGGAGTGAATAAGGACGAGAAGACCGAGGGTATAATCATCGAATCCAGCCCCAAGATGGACCGCAAGGCTATCAAGGAGATATCCAAGGAAGAGAATACCAGCTTCTTCTCTTACGACCTCGATTTCCAGGGCCACCGCGTCCTGCCGGAATCGGCCGCGCCCGTCCTTGGCTCAAGCGAACAGCTTATGATGGCCATCTCGGAAAAAGTAGACAATTTCAACGCGCACTTCTCCGCCGGTGACCGCATCCCCTACAGCTTGGTGGATGAGAATTGCGCCTGCATCGTAAACACGCTCATGAAGACCCTGGGCTACGAGAAAAACATACGGGAAAAACTGGGAGAATTCTGGGGCGTGGACTGGGGGGAAGAGGATCTTGTCTCGGACTGCTATTTCGAGAAGATGTGCTATGTGTGCAATAGCAACACGAAGGAAGTGCATCTTCCCTGCTGCGAATGGGCGCGACGGATCGAGCCCCGGAACAAAAGCTATTCCGATACCATAGAGCAGGCCCTCGCGCAAGGCTATAACGGCTGCCATTACTGCCTCGACGGGTATGACACCGACTGACGCTCAGTAATCTGCGCATGACAAAATCCGGCTTCGAATCCGGATTTTTATTACGAATGATATTCACCGGCTACACGCCAGTGAGTACATTAAGAATAGCAGTTTTCCAGGAGAGGAAAAAATGGATATTAGTTAGGAAAATATATCCTTATTCATCGAATATAGCCTAAACCTGTCATGCTGAGCTTGTTTCAGCATCCTCGTAATATTTCCTCGAGATCTCACGATTGACGTTCAGACGTAAGACAACAAGGATTCGGGACGCTCGCCCAGCAATCCCAGACGGGGAGCAAGGAACCTGGAACGACGACATCAATCGGAATCCAGAATCAAAAAGACAGCGATCTCTCGCCTCCCAAAAAGATAGCTTCTCAGAGAGAAGCTACATCTGGACTTGGCAAAACTTTCGGCGGACTGATCGGCACATTCCTCATCGCGCAGATTTCCGACCCCCACACCATCACTTCGACCTGCATTCCTGCTTCCGCAACTACTTTCCCCTCATCAAGGATATCTTGTGAGACGTAATAGACGGTATAGCTCAGATTCAGAATTACCTTCTTCTTGCCATCCCGACCGATAAAATAAGTTATGATCCTATCGTTGTCATCCCTGTCCGGGATATTCATCCCGACACCGAGGATTTCTACCTGATTCCACGGAGAAGCATTTTTATCATACAACATGATCCGGATCACCTCTTTAGAAAAGCCATCACTTTTTGTTTTGATTGTAGAGATTTACAAGGCTTTTGTCAAATGCCTCAATCTTCATCCAGAAAGAACCGGTTTAGTCGTTTCATGTCCTGATTGCAACAATCCCGAAATCCACTTACTGGAAAAACATGCCTGGCATCCTACGGCAATACCTGCTTTCTGTCATTCTGTAAGAGTGTGAATCTCGAAACTAACCTGGTTATTTCGAAATACCTTATATCCTGAAACAAATCCCGCCTTTTGTCATCCCGACCACTTGGCAAGTCAAGTATAAACTCCGCGGTAGCGAAGTGGAGGGGTCCCTCCATTATCGCCACCTTGCCCATATGCCATGATCTTACGGATTTATTTGCCTCTCTAGTCAGATTTGTTAGAATAGATAGAGTTCAGGTAATCCGACCATATGAAAAAATACATTTTATTAGATACAAACATAATTGCATCTTTTTATCTACCAATTAGTATGAAAAATGCAAAAGGCAAGAAAAGAAGTAGTTTGTTATATCAAAAGATTATAAACCAAGAACTAAATGATATTTTTTTCTATGTCCCTAATATATGCATAGCGGAAACATTCGGTGTATTTGCCAAATATAGATTTGGCAAGTGGAATGAACAAGCCAAAGGTAAAACGATATCGGACAAAGAATATAAAAAGGCCAAGGAACGTTTTCATAGAGATATACATAATGGTAGGGTATTTTATCAATATGAACTTTCGAGATATCATATACTAGGTGTAGATTTAACAATGCCCATTGATCACTATTATCAGATTGAAAGACATCGCGGAAAAAAGAAACGCATAATTCCTCAAGGCACGTTTGACCATTTAATTCTTTCAATGGGCATTCAGTTAAATAAAATCCATGGAAAAGACAATTTTTTTATTCTGACAGCAGATGATAGGCTTGCTCGCGTTGCCACTAAATGCAAAAAGAGTATCCCAGAATCCTCCAAGAAAAAATTATCGTTATCAGACGATAAAGTAAATAATATCATAGGACAAGATTTTTCATCAGACATTTTTCCACCCTGCTTCAATATAAAGACCGTTAGTAATAAGACTTTCGAAAAGCTATTAGATATTGCAAAAGAATAATTTTTCCAATGATGCCTATGAAGCTCCGCAAGAAAAAAACCTCCATAACCAAGAGACTCCTC
>CAZDCJ010000025.1:0-17284 GCA_964503935.1 uncultured Candidatus Saccharibacteria bacterium | reverse complement strand
TACTCCCCATGAGAAATATCTAGAAAGTGTTACCATTGACTGTTAACTGTACACCCCTTTCCCCTCACATCCTTTCCGGCGCTTCGATTCCCAGGAGGGTAAGGCCATTCTTGATGACAATCGCTGTCGCTTCTGAAAGCGCAAGGCGGGCTTTCTTGAGTTCTTTGTCCGCCTTGAGGATCTGATAAGAATTATAGAACACGTTGTATGCCGAGGCGAGCTGATAGATATAGAGCGCGATAAGATGCGGACCGTTTTCCCTTGCTGCATTCTCTATCGCCTCCGGATATCGGAGAAGCAGCCGGAGGATATCTTTCTCCGCCTCTTCAGCAAGGAGCTCCCAACGGATCTTCTGGAAAGGCAGCCGTGCCTCCAGCCGGTTCTCCTCTTTGTATCTTCCCCGAAGGGAATTTATGCGCGCATAGGTATATTGGAGATATGGCGCGCTGTTGCCCTCGAATGAAAGCATTTTCTCCCAATTGAATACGATATCGGTAAGCCGGTTCTGCGAGAGATCGTTATATTTTACCGCCCCGAGCCCTACCGTCCAGGCGATCTTTTTCTTTTCCTTCTGACTCAAGGCCGGATTCTTCTCCTCGATCACTTCCTTTGCCATGTCTACCGCCTTAGCAATGAGATCCTCGAGCTTTACCGTATCACCCTTGCGCGTAGAGAATTTCTTGCCAGCTTCGCCCAGAACCATTCCGAATTTGACATGCTTCATCTCCGTCTCCGGACAATACCCCAGAAGCTCTAGCGACTTGAAGAGCTGCTCGAGATGAAGCGCCTGTTCGTTGGAAACGACATACAGCAGCTTGTCCGCCCGGAATTTCTCTTTGCGGTATTTGGCCGCCGCAAGATCCGTAGTAGCGTAAAGATAAGCCCCGTCGCTCTTTTGGATGAGAAAAGGCGGCAGTCCGAATTTCTCCAGATTGATGATCATCGCCCCATCGCTTTTTTCCGCAATCTTCTTACTCATCGCATCCGCGACCACGCCAGGCAGCATGCCATGGTAGAAACTCTCCCCCAGCGTATGATCTATCTTTACGCCCAGTATCTTGTAAATCTTATCCGCATCCTTGAGACTCGCCCGCACCAGGAATTTCCAGATTTTCGTATTCTCATCATCTCCGTCCTGCAGCTTCTTCGTCTCAAGGCGCGCCAGCTCCTCCAGCTCCTTTCTTTCCTCTGTCTCCTTATGGAATCGGACATAGAGCGCAGTCATCTCTTCAATAGGATCCTTGGCAATCGCTTTCTTATCTCCCCAATTCTTGTAGGCATAGATCATCTTCCCGAACTGCGTCCCCCAGTCGCCGATATGATTGTCGCCCACGACTTTGTAGCCCAAAGCGGCATAGATATTATAAAGCGCCTGACCGATGATGGTCGAACGGAGATGCCCCACATGCATGGGTTTGGCGATGTTGATCGAGGAATAGTCAATGAGCACGGTCTTGCCTTCGCCGATAGCGCTTCTTCCGAACTTCTCCTTCTTCTCCAGGACCTGGGCGGCGTTCTCATGGAGCATTTCGTCGCTGATATAGAAATTGACGAACCCCGGTCCGGCCGGCTCGACTTTGGCAAAATATTCCCCGCTCTTCGGATCCTTCAGGATTTCCGCCGTAATTTCCTCAGCTACCTCGCGGGGATTCTTTCCCAGCCTCTTGGCAAGCACCATAGCCGCATTGGCCGCATAGTCTCCGTTGCCTTTCTGCTTGGGGTTTTCCACCTCAAAATCCATGTCTTCCACGCCGAATTTCGCCTTGATTGCCGCCCTCAGCATCTTCTCGATTTCCTGCTTTATCATTGATTTGCTTTAGTTCTTATGCCTTAAGCCTAGCACAAAGCCGGCTTTTTCTCAATAAAAAAGGAATCTTCGATAGATTCCCACTATTATCCCCATGTATGGGATTGGCTTATATTATTTTCCTGGCGCAAATAGCCTTTCAGGTCCGCATGTCTTTTGATCAATACCCGATTATTACCGTCCACTTTATATTCAGAAACATAAAAGAGTTTTCCGAGATATTGTGTTTCGGTATTATAATAGACCGTATTACCATCCATGATAGCCTTTATGCGATATCTATACCCATCCTTGAACAGATCCCCGACCAGGTATCCGTCGCCATTTGATTGGCTGATCCAGCCGTCCAAAACATTGGATTTTTCGTACTCCCAATTGATGGGCAGATATCGACCATCATTTACCCTGTTGAAAGCGATTCCCGCATATGTCTTATTGCCCACGTGATAGATCATATCGAAGCTGGACATAGTATCGGCAAAAGCCAGATTCTCCACGTTATCCGAACACATCAGCGGCTCCAGCTCTACCGTCTCATTCAGATACTGACCTTCACGAGTGGTATAGCCGTAGATTGCGAGCAACACCAGCAGCGCCGCTATGGCAAGAACTGATTTATATATCTTTTCCAAATTAATTCTCCTCCTGATCCTTATCAAGGTTTTGCTTAAGCTCTCTTTTTTGGTTATTTTCCATACTCTAGCCTAAAGTCCTCAGAAAGTCAAGAGGTAAATCTGGGGTACTATAAAGCAAGTCTCACACACGACAATGAATTTTTAAGGAAACTAAGCGGATTATCGAAGATATCTTTTTGCGAAAAACGAGCTTCGAATTCTGCTACTACTTTGGGCAGTTTTTCTATCGTGACATGATGGTACATTCTGCGGATGAAAGTCCTTAAGTTTGCCCATATGCCCTCTATCTCTGAAGTTAGACCGAACTCGAATCTCCTATGGATATCCCGTTTATGCGTGAGCGGCCACCACTTCTCACATCCCCGATAGATGCTGCCGCCATCGGTCTGAAGCGTAGAACCGGGTTTCACATATCGGAAGATAAGCTCCATCGCATCGTGCTTTTCTGGAGACTTCTTCTTTACCACCTCAAGCTTAATTCTCTTGGCTTTGATATCTTTCATCCCGATGATGAACGCGCCTTTCACGAAAGCTTCGTCCATCTGCACTTTATCTTCCAAGATTACTTCAGCATCTAAGCTTAAATGGTCCCGAAAGAGCTCGTAATACCGTCTGACAGTGGGTATGGATAGTCCTGTAAGATTACAGGCCTGCTGCACGTTTATCTGCTTCTGCCAGCACCAGATGAGGGCATAGAGGCATTCGAGTGGTATCTTCATGCCTCTCATCCATGTGACCGAGGTCAAACTGAAACGATTGCGACACTTGCGGCATCGCCAGAGCTTATCCTTTTTCAATGTTTGGACGTGGCAAGCTCTACCGCAATGGGGGCAAGTTACTTTCTTCCCGAAGATGACCTTCTTAAGTTCCTTCCTTATTTGCTTTTCATTGGGAATCTGAGATAATGAGGATGTAAAAATCATGGATCTGATGTTAATTAGTTATATTTACCTATACCAATTATACATCGTCTGTGATTTTTGCTTTAGTATACTGCGATCTTGGCCCCGGGCAGGCTCTGAGCACTTGGCAAGCCAAGCGTAAACTCCGCTATCGCGGAGTCTAAGGATCTCTTCGCTTTGGATAAAGCATAAATCATATGGCTTTAATGTCACAGAGGGATTTCACCCTCCGGGCGATCTGTGACCTCGATAAGCTCGGAATGACAAACAAGGTTTACTTTCGCAGTTCACGTTAAGAATGATTGATAGATTCTCGTGTAAGCGAGGTGCTGCGTATAGTCATGTAAAATAAGGTCGTTTTTGACTTATTCTTCATAAAATAGTAAGATAATTAGGTATATATTAACCTACAAATACTATGCTAGATGAATTGAAGCAGGCCCGCCTGGAGAAGCTGGAGCACATCAAGAATGCCGGAATAAATCCGTATCCTTCTAAGTCGGAGCGTACCAAGACGACCGCGGAAGCGCTGCGGGATTTCGATACTTTATCTGCGAGCAAGGATGCCGTCACCCTTACGGGAAGGCTGCGCACGTTGCGCGAGCACGGGGCGCTGACCTTTGCCGATTTGGAGGATCAGAGCGGCAGGATCCAGCTTTTCTTCCACAAAGATGCGCTCGGGGAGGAGAAATACGGAGCGATAAAGAATCTTGACATGGGGGATTTCATAGAAGCAAAAGGTTATCTTTTCACTACAAACAAGGGACAGAATACTCTCCATGTGGAGGAATCCAAGATACTTACTAAGTCACTTCTCCCACTGCCGGAGAAATGGCACGGTCTGACCGATGAGGAGACGCGCTATCGGAAGCGCCACCTGGACCTCATCATGAACGAGGATGTGCGCGAGCTTTTCAAGAAGCGCACGGTCTTTATCAATGGTATCCGCGATTTTCTGAACTCGAACGGCTTCATGGAGGTGGAGACGCCGGTCTTGGAATCCGTGCCGGGAGGCGCGGAAGCCGAGCCATTCATCACGCATCACAACAAATTGGATATCGATTTCTATCTTCGCATATCGCTTGAGCTCCATCTCAAGCGCCTTATGGTGGGCGGGTTCGAGAAGATTTATGAGATCGGTCGCGTATTCCGTAATGAAGGCATCTCGACGCAGCATTTGCAGGAATTCACGATGCTCGAATTCTATTGGGCTTACGCCGACTACGAGAAGCTGATGGATTTTGTGGAAGAATTCTATACGACGATCATAGAGAAGACTTTCGGTACGCTCGATGTGCCGTACCGCGGGCAGGTACTCCATTTCCAGCGGCCGTGGCCGCGCGTGGACTATCGCGAGGTGATAATCCGAGAGTCTGGTATCGATATCGACCAGTATCCGACCAAGGAAGCTATGCAGGAACTCGTAAGAGGGAAAGGTATCAAGCCGGATCCGGCGGCGGGGCGCGGACGGCTCATCGACCAGCTTTACAAGAAGTTGGTGCGGCCGAATCTCGTGCAGCCATGTTTCCTTATCAACCATCCGATAGACATTTCGCCGCTTGCCAAGAGCAGGGAAAAAGAGCCGGGCAAAGTGGAAAGGCTCCAGGTCCTGATCGCGGGCGCGGAAGTCGGTAATGGATTTTCTGAACTGAATGATCCGATAGACCAGCGTAGCCGCTTCGAAAAGCAAGAGGAACTGCGCGAGGCAGGAGACAAAGAAGCGCAGATGATCGATGAGGACTTCGTCGAGGCATTGGAATATGGTATGCCGCCGACAGCCGGTTTTGGCGTGGGAATCGACCGCTTGCTCATGATACTTGCCGACCAGGAGAACATACGCGATGTGGTATTCTTTCCGATGATGAAACCAAAGCTGTTGGAAGAAAATATCACAAGCGACGTATCAGGAAACGACCGAGGCGGAGAAGCTTCATCCGCCGAGGCGGCGGAATAAGGCATGATTATTATCTTAAGATCATGCTGAACTCGTTTCAGCATCCATGTAACATTACATCTGAAATTTAATAATACGTTCTAGTGACATATTAAGAGGATCCTGAAACAAGTTCAGTATGGCAATATAGAGATAATTTGAAGCTCTAACAAATTAACTAAAAGCTACATATTATGTTGGATATGAAGTTTATCCGGGAAAATCCGGAAAGAGTAAAGGAGGAAATCAAGCGGCGCAACATGAAGATTGATCTGGACGCGCTGCTTGTGCTCGATGAGAAGAAGCGTGGCATCATGCAGAAAGTAGAAGAGCTCCGAAAGCAGCAGAACGACGCCAGCGAGAAGATGAAGTCTGGTCGGAACGAGGAACTTATCGCTGATATGCAGAAGATTAAGGCGGAAATCGGCGAAATCGAACCGGAACTCAAGACGTTGGAAGAAGAGACGAAGAAGATGCTCCTCCAGTTGCCGAATATTACCCATGAGAGCGTGCCGATCGGCAAAGACGATTCGGAAAACGTCGTCATCAAGACCTGGGGGGAGAAGCCGGAATTCGATTTCGAGCCGAAAGAACATTTCGAGATCGAGAGCATGAAGGATCTCATCGACAGCGAGCGCGGGGCGAAAGTGTCCGGTTCGCGTTTTTGGTACCTCAAGGGCGACCTTGCGAAGCTGGAATTCTCTCTCATGCAATACGCTTTCAATTTTTATTCTTCGAAAGGTCTCACGCCGATGATCGTGCCCATGCTGGTGCGCGAAGAAGCGATGTATGGCACGGGATTCTTTCCGGCGGACGAGAATGAGATCTATCGCGTAAATCCGGACGAAGACAACCTTTTCCTGGTCGGGACGGCGGAGGTTGCGCTCGCGGCTTATCATATGAACGAGACGCTGGATATTTCCGAAGGGCCGAAGAAATACATGGGTTATTCGAGCTGTTTCCGGCGCGAGGCGGGGACTTATGGCAAGGACATGAAAGGCATCTTGCGCGGGCACCAATTCAACAAGATCGAGATGTTCATATTCTGCAAACCGGAAGAGTCGTGGGACTGGCATGAGAAATTATTGCAATATGCGGAAGAATTCCTGCAATCGCTAGGTCTTCATTACCAAGTGCTCAATATGTGCACGGGTGACATCGGCGCGCCGAACGCCAAGAAATACGACATCGAGACGTGGATGCCGGGACAGGACCGTTATCGCGAGACCAATTCATGCAGTAATGACACGGACTTCCAGGCGCGGAGACTTAATTGCCGCTATACTGACGCGGACGGCAAGAAGCAGTTCGTGCATACTTTGAATAATACGGGAACTTCAGACCGGCCGCTCATCGCGATACTTGAGAATTACCAACAGGCTGACGGCAGCGTAATCATCCCGGAAGTACTGCGGCCGATATTCGGGAAGGATAAGATCGGGTAAGGAATCTTACCTTATTTTGCTACATATTTCTATGTCATCCCGGAATTTCTTTACTACGAAATATTCGGGATGACATAGAAAATAGAATTATAGGTAAAGTAAAGGTTCTTTCTAGGTAATAAAGACTACATGCAGGAAATACAGGCAAAAATCAAAGGGCTTAGGATAAGCTATAAGATTATCGGGGAAGGAAAAACCCCGGTGGTGGTCCTGCATGGCTGGGGGGTGTCTTCGGACAAATATGTGTCGACGGCGCAGGAGGTACTGAAGCGGGACGGCGGTTATCGGTTCTATATTCCCGATCTTCCCGGTTTTGGCAAGAGCGAGGAACCGCAGGGGGACTGGAAGATAGACGATTATGTGGAATTTACCAAAGAGTTCGTGAATAATGTCGCGCGGCGCGAGACCGGATTTGAGCTCGTGAAAAATATCATTGAAGGATCGGTGAGGAATAACGGACAGGTATTCAAGAGAGACGGAAAGAAGATAGTCATGATCGCGCATTCATTCGGAGGAAGAATCGCGATAAGATATGCGGGAAGGCACCCCGATGACATAGAGAGACTGGTCCTGACAGGCGCGGCGGGAATCAAGCATCCGCTGACGAAGCGCCAGGAGTTAGCGTCGAAGCTATCCGGAGCAGGGAAGAAAGTATCCAGTCTGCCTGTTCTCAAGGGGGTGGAAAGATATGCCAAAAAGATTCTATATAAGATAGCGGGAGAGAAGGACTATGATAATGCAAGTCCGCGGATGAAAGAAGTGATGAAGAATGCTATTTCCGAAGACCTCGCGCCGTATTTCGGGGGTATCAAAGCGCCGACACTCCTCGTCTGGGGGGAAAAGGACAATTCTACGCCGCTTGCCGACGCCGAAGCGATGCACCAGCAGATACAGAATTCTAAGCTGTCCGTCATTCCGGGAGCTAATCATTCCGCCGTCTATTACAAGGCGGAAGAATTCGCCGAGACATTCGTGAAAAATCCATAGGTTCCAAACGATATCATATGGGCATCCGTCCGGAAACGGACGATATTATAAGATAACAAACGGCCATGACAAGCATCCAATTGCTGATCCTGATCACCCTGATCCTCTTCGGCGTGAAGATCGTGAAAGATACTATGTCTCTCCTGTGGCTCATACAGGTAAAAGAATATCGCATCGACAGGATAAGGTCACACTGGCGGGACACCTCCAGCATGAATCTGTCCGACATGGCAGTGGCGCTGGGTGTATTCGTGCTCCTTAGCGTGCTTTTTCCTGCGACTGGCCGCACGATAATCGTGTTTATGGTGCTTCTCATGGGTTCGGTGGCGCCGCTCATCTTTCTCTATTCTACACTGGAACTCATTTTCGGCATAAAGAAACAGGCCGTAAAAAGGCCGAAGCCGACGACAAAGATGATGCTCGTCGCAGTCCTGTCTTTTTTCATGTTCGCGGCTTTCGCGTACGGATTGACCATATGGCTGATGCGATCCGTGGATATCGTATACACGATAGATTTCTTCATTACGTTGGCTTTCTATCTTCTCATACTAGTGATCCTTATCCCGCTCTTTCTCTTCGCGGCGATCCTGGTAGTCACGCCGATAGCCGATCGGAAGAAAAAGAAGATCAAAGAACAGGCCGAGCGAAAGATGGCATCGATGAAGAAAGTGAAGACCATCGGCATCGCGGGAAGCTACGGCAAGACGAGCACGAAGGAATTTCTTTTTACCATACTCGGCGCGAAATACAAAGTGGTGAAGACGAAAGGGAATAACAATTCGGACATGGGCGTCGCGAGCACCATACTCCGTGACGTGGACGATGGACAGGATTATTTCATAAGCGAGATGGGGGCGTACAGGATCGGAGAAATCAAGAGGACGGCGGAAATCGCGAAGCCTTTCGCCGGAATCATCACCGGACTCAACGAGCAGCATCTTGATCTTTTCGGTTCGATTCAAAATACGAAGCGGGCGAAGTTCGAGCTGATGGACAGCTTGCCCAAGGAAGGATTCGCGGTCGTCAACAAGCAGGCGGACGAGATGGAGCCTAGTATCCCGTACAAGGCCCGAGACATCATGTTCTTTTCGGAAGATATGGCGGAGAACGTAAAGGTGCATCCCGAATCGCTGGAATTCACATACAAAAGCGTCGTTTTCAAGGCGAATATGTTGGGAAGGCACTATATCGCGAACCTGCTCTCGGCGATAATGACGGCAGAGAAGCTGGGGATGACGCTCGAGGAGATACGGGACGCGGTAGGGGGGATTGACATGTCGAGCGAATATCTCCTGCAGAAGAAGGAGGGGATTAAAGGGGCGATATTCATCGATGACAGTTACAGTGCCAATCCGGATGGGGTAATTGCCGCGCTGGAGTATCTGGAAGAAGCGTACCCGGAAAAAAAGAGGATGATAGTCTTTCCGGGAATCATCGAACTGGGGAAAGATTCGAAAGAGATACATCGGAAGATATGGAAGAAGACGGACGATATCTGCCATTCGGCTTTTATCTTGCAGAAGGAGGACGAAGAGATCCGGAAGGACTATCAGAAATGCAGCTTCGTATTCGAGAAGGATTTCGACAAGATGACGGAAGAGGTCCTGAAGAGAATTGACGCGGACACGGTCGTATTATTCGAAAGCCGCGGAGCCGGAGTCGTCATGAAGAAATTATCAGGATATAACATGACAAACGATGCCTAAATATTTCATGCACATAGCAGCAGCATTCGCGCCCAACTATACCTTGGGAGATTTTATGATTGCCGCCAGATATTATTTCGCCGGAGAAAAAGATCTGCAGGAGGGGAAAGACATAGGACTTTTGGAAGATGCGTTCGCGAGATATATGGATGTCCCGAAGGCGGCGAGTCTCGACAGTGGCAGGTCGGGGCTTTATGCGATATTCGAGGCTATGGGGATAGGCGAAGGCGACGAGGTGATACTCCAAGCGTTCACGACCGTTGCGCTTTCTAATGTCATAAAAGTATTCGGTGCGGTGCCGATATATACCGATATAGATGAAAAGACCCTGAACATGGATGCTGGCAGACTGGAAGCGAAGATAACGCCCAAGACCAAGGCGATAATCATCCAGCATACTTTCGGAAATCCGGCAGACGTGGAAAGCATACTGGCTATCGCCCAAAGGCTCGGCATAAAGACCATCGAAGACTGCGCGCATTCGTTGGGGGCGGAACATGACGGGATCAAGACAGGAAAGTTCGCTGATGCCGCATTCTTCAGTTTCGGGCGGGACAAGGTAATTTCGGCGGTTTCCGGCGGAATGGTAATCGCGAAAGATGCCGCACTTTTGGAAAAGATCATCGCGGTACGCGATAGCATGCGATACCCTTCCGGAAAAGAGATAAGGAAGAAGCTCGCGCACCCACTGGTCACGTTTCCGGCCTTATGGACCTACAAATTGCTATCACTCGGAAAAGGAATGATGTTCGCGGCCCAGAAGCTCAGGGTGATAGACAAAGCATATACGGAGAAAGAAAAGAAGAGTGAACTTAAAAAAGGCTTTGCAAAGAGGATGCCGAATGCGCTCGCGGCGATCGCCTGCCATCAGATGCCGCTCGCGGACAGATTTAATGCGCATCGGATCGAGATAGCCGGGATATACGAGGAGAATCTGAATCCGATAAAATCCCAAAAGACCGCAACGACTCCCGGGGACAAGAACATATTCCTTTGGTACACGATAATGGTTCCGGAAAAGAAGAAGATGATAGCCTGGGCGGCGAAGAAGGACATCGTCTTGGGAGATTGGTTTCCCCAAGCGGTCGGGCCGATCGAGGTGGATGTCGAGAAAGCCGGGTATGTGAAGGGCAGCTGTCCCGTCGCGGAGAAGGTAAGCGCGCACTGCGTGAATCTGCCTACGCATCATAACATAGGCGAAGAGGAAGCCTGGAAGGTAGCAGGATTTGTGAATAGCCTTTAAACCGATATAAGAATCTCTTATGGAAGTTGCCGAAATAAGCAGTAAGTCCGAGTGGGAAGGATTTGTCATCAAGAATAATCCGGATTCTTTCTTGCATTCCTGGAACTGGGGAGAATTCAACCGCAATTCAGGAGAAAAGATCTGGCGATTGAGACTGCGTGACGAGGGAAAGCTGGAAGCGGTCGCGCTTGTAATAAAAGTGAAGGCCAGGAGAGGAACTTTCCTGTTCGTGCCCCAGGGGCCGATAGTCGCCGGCGGCGTATCGGGGGGAAAGATCATCCGCGCCCTGAGAGACTATCTTGTCCGGCTGGGAAAAGAGGAAAAGGCGGCGTTCATCCGGATCAGTCCGCTATTTCCGAAAAGCGAGGAGAACCTGGATATATTCCGCTCTCTGGGTTTCGAGGACGCGCCGATCCATATGATGCATCCGGAGACGACCTGGATCCTTGATATAAGTAAGGACGAAGATACGATCCTCCGAGAGATGAAGAAGAACCATCGCAATCTTATCAGGCGCGCAGAGAAAGACGGTGTGGCCATCGAGCAGGGGGATTCCGAGGAGTACCTGAAGACGTTCTATGAGATCCATATGGAGACCGTAAGAAGGCATCATTTCATCCCCTTCTCTTACGGATATATCAAGGACGAACTCCTGAGCTTCAGAGAAGACGGCCAGATAAGGATATTCAACGCGAGATATCAGGGGAAGGTCATATCGAGCGCCATAATAGTATTTTACGGCCATGAGGCCTTTTATCATCACGGTTCCTCTTCTTCGGAATATGCCAAAGTGCCTTCTTCCTATCTGGCACTGTGGGAAGCGATACGCGAAGCGAGGCGGCGCGGCATGGCAAGATTCAACTTTTACGGCATAGTGGAAGACAAGCCGAAGCATCCTTGGTATGGCTTGTCTCGCTTCAAGAAGGGATTCGGCGGATACGAAGAGAACCTGGTCCATTGTCAGGATCTGCCGCTGTCATGGAAATATCGTATCACATATATGGTCGAACTAATCAGAAAAATTAAGAGAGGCTACTGATGAAACGCATAAAAAGTAAAAGAGCCGCGAGGCTATGGAAAAAAGAGAAGAAGAGGAAGCTCCGGATCTCTTTCAAGCGCAATCGTAGCATCGGCGCGGCCAAGAAAAGGAAGCCAATATCAAGGCGGGCGGTACTTGTATCATGCGTATTTCTCATGATATCCGTCATCATATATGCGGCGTTGTTTTCCCAAGCGGTGCGGATCAAGAAAATCACCGTGACGGGCGCGGAAAATATCATTGTCGGAGACCTGGAGTCGCTAGCAAGGAACGAGATGGCCGGAAAAAAATATGACCTGATTCCCGGTGATAATTATTTCTTTCAGGACGCAGATAGTCTGGAGACGAAGATAGAGGAAGCATTCGCGGAAATAGAGGGTGTCAATGTGAGCATGAGATTTCCGGACGAAATCGTGCTTGAATTGCGAGAGAAGAACACCGCGCTCATCTGGTGCCGTAATATGTGCTATTTCGTGAACGACAAGGGGGTGGCTTTTCTCTTGGCGGACGAAGGCGGACTCATAAAAGAACAGAAACATTTCATAAAGATCATAGAAGAAGCTGATATCGCTGAGGAGTCGGAAGAAGAGCGGCAGGAGATATTGGAAGAAGCGGAGGGCGGGGACGGGAATAGCACAGAAGTGGAGCCGGCGGCGAAAGGAGCCGATATGAGCGTGGCAGATATCGAAGCGGAACTCCAAGAAGGTATGTCGGTGCTTCCGGCAATCATCGTTAACGAGAAAGTCGCCGACGAGAGCTTCATCCGTTTTGCCATGGAGATAGGCGACCTGGTCGGCCGTAATTCCAAGATAAGATTGAAATATTTCAAGACTAAGGGGTATAAGACTCGCGAGCTTATCGGGTTCACCGATCAGAATACGCGGCTGTATTTCGATACCACAAAGAGCGCGGAAAAGCAGGCCAAGAACCTGGATTATCTCTTGAGTAATGCGATCGAGAAGGAGAATATAGATGCCTTGCGCTATATCTATCTCAAAAATGAAGACAGGGTATTCTACAAATAAGAGCAGGCTTTGAAATCCGTCCGGAAAGTGGTATAATTCCGATAAAGGTTAACAGGCAAAGCTTAAATAGATAAGTATGTCGGATCAAGAAGAAATATGGTCTTTGGGCGATGGACCGAAAGAAATGACTTCCGAGGAACGGATAAAAGAAGCGGAGCGGGAGGCGGATATGAATCTGGAGGAGAGGGAGAAGGCGGAAAAGGACGAGATAGCGCGGCTTCGGAGAGATAGGGAGAACGCGGATAGCCGGGAAAGCTGGCAAAATGTCCCCAAAGAGGAAAAGAAAGTCGCGGGAGAAAAGACGAAATCTTTCCGGAATTTTGCAATGCCTCACTCGACGATTTTCGGAAGCAGGGGAAAAACGAACGCTTTCAAGACGGGCGACAAGCGGCATCGGCTGGAAAGGTATCTCAACCGGCATACGAATGTGTCCACGAAAGAAAGGAATGCGTATCTGGGGGCGCTGGAATGCTTCAAAAGCAAGCGTGACGGGACATTGAGTGTCCTGGGGATAAAGAAGATGAATCGGCTGATGCGGACAGGTGAGCTGAGCGGAGACAGGGATATCAAGAGAGCCGTGGAACAGATGAAGGAAAAGGGTATAATCAAGGATATAAAAGACGTACGCAAATTGGTGGGAAAGAGCGCTATGCGGAAGATGAGACAGGTGATGACCAAAAGGCCTGATCCGATCATGACGGCAAGGAACAGGCAGCAGCCCGAAGGCGGGCGTCCGGTGCCGGGAGGAGGAAGCGCAGCCCCTACACGGAGATCATAAGAGATTTATTAAGCGTTTAATAAGAATAATATGAGTCGAGAAACTCCGGAGAGCGCATCCTCGAAAAAAGAAGCGGAGAAGATATCGGTCAACCGGGAAGCGTCAGGCCATGACACTGAAGCGAACCGGTCAGGGAGAGAAAGGGAAAAGGAGGAAAACGAAGAAAACGAAGAGAAGCAACGGCTGGAAAAAGAAGAGATGGAAGTGCGGGCTGCCGACGAGAGGAAGATGGATGAACTCCGTGGAAATATCGAGAAGATGGACGGGAATCTGCCTCTTTACAGGAAGGATGGCAGAGTTTGCATGCCCGGATGGAATATAGAAGAAAAGGGTGATGAAAATGGCAAGAAGATGGAAGAAACGAGCGAAGAGGGTTCGAAATCCGGGGAGGGCGTAGAAACAGCGATACCGGATGATAAGAAAGAGGCCTCCGGGGATACCGGAAAATCCGATGCCGGAGAAGCTAATGGAAATAAGGATGAAGAAAAAGGTCCCGAAAAGATAGTTCCAGAAGAAATCGGTAGTGATGAGGCGGAAAAAGAGAACATCGAAAAGATAGTTCCAGAAGAAATAGAAAAAGATAAGGAGGAAAAAGCGGATGCTGAGGTAAAGACGGATGATACGAAAGAAAAGAAGGATGAGAAACCAAAGACCGGACCCGAAAGAGAAACTGAAAAAGAACCGGGGCTGAGTGATCTCAAGGGAGAAATCGATTATACAATCAGAACAGCAGAGAAGAAGAAATTAGAGTCAATGACGGGCGAACCGGATAAAGAAGTAAAGCAAGAAAAGAAGGAAGACAAAGAGACTCTGAAAGCGGAGGAAGTCGAGACGACGCCGGATAATGGAAGTTCTCCAGAGGAAAAGCCTGAAACGGAAAGGGTTAAGACGGCTGCGAGAGAGAAGATGATCATCCCAGAGTCGAAATCGTCTAAATTCCGGAAAGAGACGACGAAAGAGATAGATGGCCTGTGGGAAACAGTCAGGACCGGAGGGGATAAAGAGAAGAAACGGGCCTACGACCTGATTTTAGAATTGGGCGGTCCGCAGATGGTTGCCACAGGGTCGGATGAGATGTTCAAAGCCACGAAGATGACCGAAATGGCCGTCGCATCGGGTAACCTGTATGAGATGTATATTGCGGCTAGAATGTCCGAAGCGGCTGTAAATACCCTGTCAACGGCGATGGGGGCGCAGATCGAGATGACGAAGGCGACAACTGAACAGAAGAAACTCCTTAACCGCATAATCAATGGGGGGTCTGTCGGATTCAGCGAATGGGTGGATAAGAGAGGCAAGCAGCCTGAGGTGGGTACGTTTACGCATAATCTCAATAATTCCCAAGAAAACAATCTGTGGCAAGCTGTGATGCGTAAGGACAAGAAGAACAGCGAGAAGGCTTTGCGTATATTGCTTGATAAGACCAATAGGGCAAAAGAATATCCAGGAATTTCAAAAGATTACCAGATGGAATCAATCATTCATGACGGGAGGATGCATTTTGATATAACCTGGAAAGACGAGGACGGAAAGGAGCATAATCTCCATTACATGTTGGACGGCACGGCGCTCGGAGAAAAGGCATACAAACCTAGCCTGAAGAATTACATACATCCCATGAAGAAATACCCCACGGTCTTTACGATTGCCGAGGGTGTAAGGGGCGGCGAGGCGGAGAATCCCGCGCAGCCGGAAACTGCCGCGTCCGGAAATGCTGCCCGGCCGGAAGGGAATCAGACGGAAGTTTCCAAGGAGGCAGTCAAGAAGTATCCGAAGAACGCGGCATTTATCGCAGATTTCAGGGAACTCTACGAAGGCCAAGATGATAGTTTAAAAGCTATCGATAGACTGGAGAATCGTCTCATAGGCGGGAAAGTGGGGAAAGCAAAGTCGTTTCTCGATAAATTCATTTTCAGCGCAGAAGAAGATATAAAGACTTTGGAGTCTGAATTAGAAGGAATGGAAGGGAAGGATAAGAAGAAACAGAAAGAATTTTTCGAGAAAATGAAAGAATTGCTCAAGAAAGCGAAAGATGCGCGCCGGGAACTAGATAAAGAGAAGGAAGACAGGAAAGAAAAGCCGGAAGGAGACGAACATCCGGACGTCTTGGCAATGAAGGATCTCGAGCCGGGCGATGTGGCTATTGTAAGAGTGAATATCAAAGGCAAAGAGGAAAAGCGCCGATACTACATGAAAGATGACGGTGCGATATATATGAACCGAGGGAACTCGACGAACTTAGGGAAATTGGGTTCGGATCCCATAGTAGACAAGAATGTCATTATGAAGAAAGACGTGAATGGCGTGGTGGATATAGAGATAATCAAGGGGGAGAAAGAGAAAAAGAAGGAGCAGTCGGAGAAGGATGAAAAAGATATGAAAGAGCTCAGCGATATGTTGAAAAAAGGGCAATATGCCCTGGCACTTAAAAGAGCAGAAGGTGGCGACGTTTCAGCCGAAGTATTGGAATTAGAAGAAATCTGGTCATCTGTGGAGAAAGGACTGAAAGAAGCCATAGATAATGGCAATGCAAGGCAGATTTCAAGATTCATGGAAGCCTTTCATCTCCCGCAATCTTCCCTACAGGAAGAGGAAATCCAGGAGAGCGGCAAAGAGGCTGTCTTGGAGTTGATAAACAACGATAAATATGAGAGTGCGAAAGATATAGCAGAGGTACTGGAAATCCCGCGAGAATTTATCGCTTCCCGCGAGGTAATGGAGCTTATAGAGAAGAGAATCGAGGAGAGGAAGGAGATGTCCGGTTCCGACGACGGTGAACATATCAGAAAGATATTCGGGATGGAAAAGCCACGAGAAAAAGAGAACCCGATCATTCTTGATCACTTGAATGGTTCGGATATAAAAGAAGGGGACGAATTCGTGATATATACGGATACGGGCGAGAAATTCAGGCTATGGAGGAAAGATGGAATGCATGTGGAGACGATGAATGCTTTAGCCTATCGGGAATACAGATTAGACGATGACTATCTGTTAACGGTAGGAAAGGAATGCGCTGTGCCTATCGAAGGAACGATAAAGATTGCAGACCAGAGCAAGCTAAAAGAGAACCAAGTGGCTGTTCCTATGAGGCAAGCGTTTCTTTTGGGAAGAATAGAAAAAATCGAGTCTTTGAAGGAGGATAAAAAATGATAATTAGGCGATATCGGCCGAATATTAGTCAGAAAATAAAAAATAAGGATAATATTATGCAACTGATAAGCGATCACATCCTTGACGATATAGAGAGGTCCTTGGGATTGGATGTCTTAGATCGGGACGAGAAGGAAGTCACGATGAAAGAGATCGTCGTCTTGATCAGCTCGCGCGCGGGACTCCGGATCATGAAGGAATTCAGCGAGGAAGAGGCGCGGGAGTTCAACGCGATTCCGGAAGGAGAGTTCCTGGAGATGGAGAAGTATATCCTCTCCAAGAAACCCGATGCGAAAGCTATATTCGAGGAAGAGGCCAAGAGGACCAAAGAGGAGATTCTCAGGATAAGGGGGTAGTTTTCGGGCGGGGCAAGGTTCTGATAAGCGAATTGCAGAACTCCTTTTATCAAGACCTTTATCTTTTGATCCTGCAACAAATCCCTCAGTTTGTCATTCCCCGATCAAGCCGAGGACAAGTCTGGTAAGAATCCCTTGAACTTTATTAGATACGGATAACATGATTTGCGTTGATTATCTCGCTTAAGAGATTCTTACAGAGCCTGTTCTCGACCTGATTGGGGAATGACAAAATTTAGAGTTTCATTGCGGGATACGGAGGTCATCGATTCGAG
>CAZDCJ010000024.1:0-17953 GCA_964503935.1 uncultured Candidatus Saccharibacteria bacterium | reverse complement strand
GCCGCCATTTACATTTGCAGTCGCTGTCGGCTTTATATTGTCCACATTAAAACCAGCGCTCACATATTCAGAATAATTTCCGGCAAGGTCAGTCGCCACGACCTTCAATTTCACCAAATTTCCCGTAGGAGAATTAATACTGCCAGGATTCCAGCTGAAACTCGCACGATCGTTCGCCAGATTGATCATATTTCCACTATTCGTGAACGGCTGCCAAGTAGCTCCACCGTCAACAGAAGAGAAAAGATTCAAAGGGCTGCTTCCTAAATTCGTATCGCTTGCGACCGGATTGGTCCATACGATTCCATAGTTTTGTGTTCCGGGCAAAACCGCATCCACGCCAGGAAATCCTATGTTGCTACCAGTTATAACTGGGGCAGTATTATCGATAGTAAAAGGAACTGTGGAAGTATCTTGTACTTCCATGTCCTTATAAATCATTATCGTATACCCACTTCCGTCGACGTACTTAGGAGTGCCGGCAGTATTTATATCCTTAGTATTCCAGTGATAGGTTCCAGCTACACAACTTACGTTAGATGCTATTTGCTTTACAGTGCCAGCCCCTTGGTTTACCAATCCGATAGTAATATTACCCTCGTTGTTACATCCTGTAGTAGTCCATGTGATATCATAGTAGCCTCCTATTACAAGTCCGCTAGTTTTCGGCGACTGTACTTCAAATCCAGGAGTAGCATTGACCACAAAAAAACCGCCCAGTACACCTATCGCGGCCAATGTCACTAAAAGTATATTCTTACCTCATAAAAATCCCCTACCTCCCCACAAAGAATGCAAAGATTTTGTAAGATCCATCTCTTTATTCTGTTAACAAATTAAAAAACTATATGAAAAATGATTTATTTTCATAATCCGCATCGACTGCGCCCGCGCGCCGCGCCGATAGTCTTTTAACTATATCCTTTAACAGAAACTTAAAGCATTAGGAATTCCGAATTGTAGCCACCCTTTCTTACCGTAATAAGTAATACGTCGGATCAGCAGTCCATCTATAGCGCCATCTCGACATGACAGGCAAAATCCTATAGTTAACTACCCCCACCATAGACCCAAAATTTTCATCTGTCAAACGCTGCCGTTTATGGGCTTAAGTAAGCCAAACTTGGAAAACGGAAAATCACACACCCCGGCATTTCATGCCACCCCTCCCAGGAGGGGAATAAATACAAGATGGCAACACACTCCGGCGCGATAATCCGGGATAGGAGTAAGGACAGTCCTTACAGAATTCGAAAGGACTGTCCTTGCCGACTCTCAATACCACACACTCCGGCGCATTGGGGCATGTCTTGGAGTAGCGGACTTTAGTCCGCGCTGCTACCCCAAGCCGTCAGCTCCGAAATACGCGCGGACTAAAGTCCGCTACTCCAAAATGCAAAATGCGCGTAGGTAGATAAGGCTCTGCTGCGAGACTTGGACGCTTTTTTCCAGTTTCGCACAATGCCCAGATTTCTCCTTGCAGTCAAAACGACAAATGCGGACAGTTGTGGGCAGTCGAAATGACAAATGTATGAAATGCCAGCACAGGATGAATTCTGCTACTCCAGAACTTAAGCATGCCTTAAATTCTGCTACTGCGAGATGCCATGCAGATTGGGATCTGCTGCTCTAAAATCCGATTATGCGGTTCTTTGTTTTCTATTTCTGCCTTGTCTCAGCCAAAGATAAAAGACGGAAAATTCCGTCTTTAAGAATGGGCCCCTATTTTCTCGGGAATGACACCTGGCGCGGACTGAAGTCCGCTACTCCAAGATACTCGATGCGCTGCTTTAAGAGGCAAGGTATACTGACAGGCGCGAGAGCAGATTTAAACCTGTTCCCGCATTTTCATCCGCTACTCCGACAAGAATAAGAGGTCTGACCTTTCAGATGCTCAAGGTCAGACCTCTATATGCTTTCACATGCTCTTATAGCCCGTATTTCACCTTCTTCCACCCGAACTTGCGGAAATATTTGAGCGCGCTTTCCACGTGGATGCGGGCGTATTTGTTGAACGCGGTCTTGAAGACGCCTTTCTTCTTGCTAGACTGGAAATGGTAGTGGTACATGGTGACTTTCGGGTAATAGACCACTTTAAGCCCGTTTTCCCAGAACCTTCGCGCCCAGTCCACATCCTCGAAATACATGAAGTATCTCTCGTCGAAGTCGCCCACTTTCTCCAGGTCCCGGCCGCGGACCATCATCGCCGAACCCATCAGCCAATCCACCGGAATCGGCTCGGTAATGTCATTCTTGAAGATGTCTTTCATAAGGAAATAGTCGAGATTCTTCTTCCCGAACGGGGTCCTGCCCAGGAGCGTGCGGCGGTAGAATACCGTCATGGGCGTGTAGAAGCGGAAAGCCGACTGCTGCCAGGTATTATTGATATTCCAGAGTTTCGGACCGAGCATGCCGATTTCCGCATGCTCCTGCATGTAGCTGAGCATATTGCGGATAGCGCCCTTCTCGTCGATGACGATATCGGCATTGATGATGAAAAGATACTCGCCTTTGGCTTCCCTCAGGGCAAGATTGATGGATCTGCCGAAGCCGATATTCTCCTCGGCCGGGAGGAACCGGACATCAGGAAATTCTGATGCCATCATTTCCGTGGTCTTCTCGATAGTCGCGCTGTCAGTCACGATGAGCTCCCACTCAAAATCCGCCTCCTTGAGGTCTTCTTTTACGGAATTCAGGCAGTTCCGCAGTACTTCCGGCGTCCTGTAATGGTTTACGATAATTGAGAGTTTCATCAGTATGGGTTAGATTCGTTGATTATCAGATAGCTCGCCCTTTGCCATCCCGAAGGAATGCAATGACTGAGAAATCAATTCTCTCCTTAAAAATCATGGGGCATTCTTAAATATCATTCGGCTCATCTTCGATAGCTCATAGATTTCTCGCTTTGCTCGAAATGACAATTCGAGCATTCCGGAATGACGAAAAGGACAGCCGGATGGCTGAAACATAGTTACGCGAACCATTTTTCCATCTCGGAGTCGCTAATCTTCGTCCTCTCCTTCACCATCTGCCTTTTTCTCCGAAAAACCGGCACCAAGCGGCGGAAGTCCTTTACGAGCCGGAAGGTGAACCGCTCAAAGATGGCCATATAGATCCAGGCCCCGATTTCCTTTATCATAAAAGGAAAAAAGTGTTTAGTAAAGAGGAGTTCCCTGGAATCGTCCTTGATCTGCATGAGCCGCTGGTGAAGGAAGGAGTAGTACTTGGCCCGCGGATTGATCTTGCGCCGCTCCTCTATGATCTTGATGAAGCTCTTGGCCATGCTGTCGCCCGAGCCGCGGCCGTGATATGCCACCGCCGTCGGCACATAGACCGCGTTCCAACCGGCGAGCCGGAGTCTCCAGGCGAGGTCCACATCCTCCTTATACATGAAGAAATCCTCGTCGAAATACTCGTATTCGTTCGTTTTCGCCTTGCCTGCGTGCTCAAAGATGGGCAGCTTGATGCTCTCGAGCGCCGCCTTGCGATAGGTCGGTACCGCGCCGTCCGCGCCGAAGACCTGCATCTTTTCCCCATACTGGCCGCGGTCCGCGCTTCCCTGCCCGATGCAGATGATGCGCCGGTTCCGGAGGATTTGCAACCCTACGGTATCGATGCGATACTTGGTCGGGTCCTCCGTGTCCTTGAAGAGCTCACCCTTGTTAAAATCATATCGCAGGAGCTTGCCTTGCACCGCGCCTATCTTCTCGTCTTCGAAGGCCTCGAGCGCCTCCTCGACGAAGTTCGGCATAAGGATGGCGTCGGAATTGAGGAGCAGGAAGAATTGTCCGCGCCCCACGCGGAAAGCCTGGTTGTGCGGCCGGCCGAAGCCGGAATTCTCCTCGCTCTTGATATAGGCTATCGAGGGGTTCTCCTCGTCGGGATTGCTCTCGGCACTGAGAGCCTTGCGCCGCGCCTCCCACTCGGGCAGCCTCTCTTCGATCTCCTCCCGCGTCCCGTCAGTGGATAAGTTATCGGTTATGATTATTTCCAGATTGGGGTAGGTCTGATCTACAGCCGACTCGATCGCCTGGAAGATGAATTTACGGTCATTATAATTGATCACGCTGATAGTTACCGGTGCGAATTTCTCCATATTGACTCCGTGAATGATTTATAGTATTAATTAATCTGGACTAAAAAACAGGGTTATAAACAAACAGAAAAAAAGGCGTAATTTATGTTCGAAAACAAATCCCCCGATACCCCCGAATTTTTCGAATCCAAGGAAGATGCATCGGTTTTGACCCCCGCGGATCTCAAAGCGAGAGACCGCGCCATATTTCCCGGAGATTTCGGAACCTTGCAGCCGGACAGGCTCCCCCCGAATGGTCTTTCTCTGGAAGCAAGGAGAAAATGCGAGAATCCGATATGAACGTTTTCCTTTTGACGGCCCTCCCGACCGTCTTTTTTTATCCGCCTGCTACCTAAATATACAATGAAAAATACGCTGCCGCAAGGAAAAAGACGCCATTATGCCTTGATTGCGACAAGGTATCGCTTCATTATGAGATGGCAAGTTTCGACCCGAACCCGGCGCGGACTTTATGCCCGCCGCGCATTTCGGAGTAGCGAGATTTATTTCGCGCCTTTAGCGCAGAATGAAGCCCTGCCTCGACGAGCAAAGCGTGTCAGAGCTTGTGCTTATGGAATGGATACGAGACAGACCGCCACTCCGGGATGCCAAGTTTGACGCTCCGCTATTATCTCTTGATTTGACCCTCTTTCCCATATTTGGCAAGATTACGCTATCAGCGATCAATTGACGCGAAACGATGGCAAAAGATATCTTTCTGGAGGACCCGGGCGCGGAACAAGAAGTTTTTCCGCCCTGTCATTCCTTGTGGCTGGTGCTTTTGCGAAAAACATATTTTCAGGTAAAATATACCTGTATTAAGAATTAACCGTCCACCCCTTATGAATATCCTTCCTCGCATCAATCCGGAAAGACTGCAAAGGCCGAGCCTGCGCGCGCTCTTTCTCGTCTGGCTGACTTTCAGCGTCATCACCACGTTCACCTTCTATTACCAGATCGACGCCCTGTCTTTCATCGACGTGCCGACCCATATCGGCGCCGGCCTGGTCATCACCGCTTTCATATACTCCACTATCAAAGTAAAGAATAGCAGGCAGGCTTTATGCCTCGCGCTGATCCCTTTCATCGTCTGGGAATTAATCGAGATCGGCATCTCGAGCCACGTCGATCCCGGATTCATCAATCGCCTCTTCACAGAGACCCGCGGCAACATGACCCAGGATGTCGTAATGGACACGCTGGGCTTCCTCGTCTTTACGGTAATGACGGGAAAGAAGTTCTGAGAGATAGCTCGCTCGTTCCTTTTGCCATTCCGGAATTCCCAAAGGGAATATCCGGAATCCTGCGAGATAGCTTATCGCGGCTCCTTGCGGCGTTTTAAGGGCTTAGCACCGGGATCCCGGATATTCGCTCCGCGAATTCCGGGATGACAAAGAGGGAATGTCGGGATGATGAATTAGGAACAAATGATCGGTCATCGCGAATGACGTTTTGAGAAATCCCGGGATGACCAATCAACCTGTCATATGGTTATGAAAAAAAGTTATCATGTTTACATCATAACCAACGCGCGGAACACCGTACTGTATATTGGTATTACGAATAATCTTATCAGAAGGATATATGAACATCGAAATGGACTAATTGATGGTTTTTCAAAGACATACAATATCAAGAAGCTGGTATATTACGAAGAGACAGGAGATGTAATTGCCGCGATTGAGAGAGAAAAAGAATTGAAGAGATGGAAGCGCCAATGGAAGATAGAGCTCATAGAGAAAGTCAATCCGGGCTTTGCTGATCTTTACGATAGCATATGCCTTTGATAATCAAGGCTGTCATTCCGGGATGACACGACAAGACCGGTTACCAGTCATAAAGGATTCCAAGATGACAAGAAATAGATGATACGATTCCTAAGGGAATCCGAATCTTGAGGAAACACGAAATACATTACCATACAAAAAAACAGGGCTCCTGAGTCCTGTTTTTCTATTTGAAAAATCCTTATAGCCTACCACTTGATCACGGAATTCTCTCCCACGATGACTGACTTGCCTTTCGGCAGATTGTCCGCGCCGGAAGTTATGGAGACATTGTTTCCGATCACGCTATCCACGATTTTCTCTTCGGTATAGATGTTCACGCCATTCATCACCAGTGAATGTTCGATCTCGGTGTTATTGATCTCGTCGCCGTTCCCGATGGCAGTATACGGACCGACATAGGCGTCCTTGATGAGGCAGTTTTCCCCGATCACCAGCGGACCGCGGAGCAGCGTCTTGCCCGTCACGCGAGTCCCCCGGCCGATCACGACGTTGCCGTCGATGCGGGCGGCGCCGATCACTTCGCCATCCACCCGGCTTCCCTTATCCGCAAAGACATAATTCTCCAGGACAAACTTGTTTCCCTCGAGCAGGTCCTCGGGATTGCCCCGGTCTTTCCACCACTTGCCGATCTCTTCGTGGCCGAGCTTGAGGTCGCTGCCTATATAAAAATTATGGATGTCGGAAATCTCATACTGCCCCCGGTCGCTGAGACGGATCTCATCCATAGCCTTGAAAGCGTTGCTGTCGTAGATGTAGATCCCGGCGATGGCGAACTCACTGCGCGGCTGCATAGGACGCTCCTCTACGCGCACGATCTCCCCGTCCACGATCTCCGGCACGCCGAACCGCTGCGGCTTCGGAGCGCGGGCAAGCATCAGCATGGCATTCATCTGCTCATCGAAGAACCGATTGACCACCGCGACGAGATCGCACTTGGCGATGTTGTCACCGAGATACACGATGAAAGGATCCTCGCCGATATATTCCCGGGCCGACATTACCGCGCTCCCGAGTCCGGTCAGTTCCTTCTGTACGATATATTCGATATGGATGCCCCAGCGGCTTCCGTCGCCCACCACTTTCCTAAGGTCATTATCCCTTTCGCTGACCACGATGCCGATTTCCGTAAAGCCTGCCTCGGCAAGATTCTCGATGGGATAGAAGATCATCGGCCGGCCCCCCAGCGGGATGAGATGCTTGTTCATGTTGTAAGAGAACGGGCGCTGCTGATTGCTCTTGGCCGCGGGGATAATCGCCTTTATCTTCCCTCTGATTGCCGGCTTCTCGGCAGACTGCATCACGCTCTCAAGCCGCTCTTCCATCTCGCTCTTGCTTTCCAGCTTCATGAGAGCCGCCTTCACCCGCTCGAAGGTCTCCATCGCCCCCGGCACGTCCTCCACCTTGGTGCGGTCATAATCTTCCGGATCGTAATCAAGCGAGCCCGTGCCTGTCACGACAGTCTCTATCTCGGTGAGGGGAAAATACACATGATAGACTCCCGGCTCGATGGCGACCTGCGCCGCCGCGCCTTTGTCGATAGTATATTCCGGCAAGCCCAGGTCGAGCCCCAGCTTGTCATGGCCGAGGATGACCGCGTAGCTCTGCCCGTAAGTCGGGGAACCTTTCTTGAAATCATAGAAATACCAGAGGGCGGTACCGCTCAAAGTAAAGAAATTCTCTTTCAGATAGAAATGATAATGCCCTCCGCGCGGCACGAACTTGTGGGTCGCGATCGAAGCGTGGATGTGCTTGATGCCATCCGCGTACAGCGGGTTGTCCGTTCCTCCCGGAGCCATGTCGCAGTAATCCCCTCTCGGATCGGAGACGACTTTATTGAGATAGAGGTTCAGCCCCTTGATGGGAGTCGCGATGTGCTTGATTTCCATATTCTATAAATTTAATTACGTTATCTGTCACGCTGGAATTCCACGGATACTTGATGTCATCCGATCCTGTCATCCCGGAATTTCCGTAGGAAATATCCTGGATCCCATGACCGTGCGGATAATACCATACACGCCATCTTTAAGAATCATAGCGGTGCGATATCGGGATTCCGGATATCCATCTTCGATGGATTCCGGAATGACACGCGTGAGTATCCATATCTAAATGAAATTCCCGAAGTCCTGGTCCCTCTCCTTGATATGCTCCACCCAGTCGATGTTGTGCTGGTACCACTCGACGGTCTTGGGCATCGCCTCTTCGAAAGTGTTCGACGGCTTCCAGCCGAGCTCATCCTTGAGCTTGTTGGCGCTGATGGAGTAGCGGCGGTCGTTTCCCGGACGATCCGGCACATGATTGATGAGCGAATGCGGCTTGCCGGTAAGGTCGAGGATCATCTTGGCGATCTCGAGGGTCGCGATCTCATTGTCCGCGCTGATGTTATACACCTCGCCCAAGACGCCTTTGTGCAGGATGAGATCGATAGCCTCACAGTGGTCGCGGACATAGATCCAGTCGCGCACATGGAGTCCGTCGCCGTGCACCGGCAGGGACTGGTTCCTCATCGCCTTGTGGATGAAGCGCGGGATCATCTTTTCCGGATGCTGGTACGGGCCGTAGTTATTGGAGCAGTGCGTCACGATCACCGGCACCTTATAGGTGCGGCTGTAAGCGCGGCACATGAGGTCGCCGCCCGCCTTGGCTGATGCGTAAGGCACGTTCGGCTCGAAGGGAGAATCTTCCGTGAAGCGCCGGTCTTCGCCGAGGTCCACCGTGCCATATACCTCATCGGTCGAGATCTGCACGAACTTCGGGATCTCGTAATTGCGCACAAGCTCCAAGAGAGTGTGCGTCCCCACCACATTGGAGTGGATGAAATCCGCCGCCTTGCCATGCACCGACCTCCCTACCGCGGTCTCCGCCGCGAAATTGACGATGGCATCGATACCTGTCTCGGCAATCTTGGACAGCGCCTCGTAGTCAGCGATATCCCCCTTGATGAATTTGTAGTTGGGATTCTTCTCCGCCGCGCGCAAGTTGTCGATGTTGGCCGCGTAAGTCAGCACATCATAATTGATGATCTCATAGTGCGGATATTTCTCCAGCATGTGGTAGATGAAGTTCGAGCCGATGAAGCCCGCGCCTCCGCCCACCAGGATGCGCTTCTTCTTCATGAAGCCGCGATTGGTGAAGATATTCTCGATCTCCTTCTTCTCTATCCCCAAGATGAGCGCGATCTCATCGAGCGAGATCTTATGCTCCTTGTAGAGTTTGGAGAGCAGCTCTATTTTTTTATCGAGCGCGCCGGAGATATTCCTCCTGAGTTCCATTTCCTCGCTGGCGTTCCCGCTTGAAGACGAGTTCTGCATAAACGTATATTTAGAAAATAAAAAGCCAAAGACTTCCCGCTCGCGATTCCTGTTTTTTCGCATCCCATCTGAGCTTTTCCGCCTTTTCTTGCTACCTAAATGTAAGAGAAAAATTCGCATTTGTCAATGGGAGAAGCTCTCTTGGGGCCTGTTCATAATCTCTCTTTCGCAACGAAAACTTCAAATTTTGTGTGAAAAACTTGAAAGTCGAGGAGGGCTATCGATGATAACCCGACGAGACTTGAAAGTTTTGCAGCCTCCATCCGGAGTTTGCGGTAGAAAATAGAGATTACGAACAGACTCCTGGCCAAGATCTGACATTTCACAAAATCATTGCATAGAATGCCGGAGGCGTTTGACAAATGGCATTATTCCTGTTCTTATCGCCTGTCCGTCTGCCAAAAGCTATCCGCAAAGACCCCGAAAACGCATCGCGTCCCCCTGACATATATAGACGTCGGGACGGCTGAAATGTTACCGCCGCGCACTCTGTGCGCCTGCGCTTCAGGATACGCCAATCCTCATGTTTGTATCAATGACGGGGAACACCTGCCGGAAATAGAAAATTCCCGATACGGGAAGGCGCCGAGCGGAGGATGGAACGAGTACGATCGGGAAAACGCGCCGAGCGGCGTCGAATCCTGCATATACCATGGGGACCTGCCATCCTACATCAGAGGCGGGGCCGGGCCCTGGCAGCTATCTCCTTTCTCTCCTCGATCTACGATCCGCGGGCGGAAAGATCCGATATCCTGCAAGTCCTGGATATCATCGCGGAATTCGCGGAAATCAGCGTCGAGAAAGCCGCCGAGCTTATAAAGCCGGGCGAGAAAGACGAGACAGGATTCGAAAGGCTCCCGACTCTCCGGAAATCTCCGGAGAAACCATGAAAAAAATTTCAGATGTCCTTCACCACATCGCCCACTCCGGCAATACGATAAAGGCTCTTTTTATTTTGCCAAGATTACAGGCTGCCGACCACGACGATACAAGACCATCATCACGTCAACAGAAAAAGCCCCCTTTAATAAGGACTTTAAAAATAAAAATACGTTTTTTTATAAGGCGGATATCGGATTGATATCATATACGCCTTCGGAAAAGAGTATGGCAACCTGCTCGAACACGCCCGATGCCGCGGGTTTTTCCGAACCTACCCTGGACGGCCTTTCAAAAGGCCCTCCTACAACCCTTCCTATTATTATTTTTTCTTCTCCCATGCGAAGCCCTCCGGATATCCATCCTGTTTTTGTTACGGATAATATAACCCATGGGGGGGAAATATGCAAGAGACGGCGCAGCTATCGCGAGAAAGGACAGTCCTTCCAATCCCGTAAGGATTGTCCTTCCGGCCAATAAAAAATAGGCCGGAGTCCGTTTGGCGGAATTCCGGCCGAAACTTCCGGCAGTTGCCAGGAAGCACAAATCTTCATCTCACAGCGCGAGGCTGATCTCGTTCCTTTTTTTCCTTCTTACGATGCTTTCTATCTCTACTTTCAGCCACATCCTCCTGGCCCTGATTTCCGTGAGAATCTCGTTGGAAAGGAAACTTTCCACGGGAGCGATATAGTACCTCGTCTGGAGAATGAGCCGGATCGCCTCGGCGACCACGCTCGCATCATCCTCGAGGCGTCTCTCGGTGCTGTCGCGCAGCATCTTGGAATTAACCATGTCCCGAAGCTCATCCGCCGGTATGTTCCCGTACAGATTGAGAAAATTCCTCTTCGACATGAGAAGCTCGACCACCGAAAAGAGACCGGCATCTTCTTCTCCCAGTTCATCCATATGGACGATCAGAGAAAGGAGCGCGCCGAGAATATTCCTGTCCGAGGCCACCTCTCTCGAATTCTGCGAATAGCTCTTCTTGATAGAAAGGCAGTCTTCGATCGCAAATCCGATATCGCTCAAGGCATGTTTCTCGAAGCTTTCGACCTTATGCGCGAGAAGAAATCCTCTCCTTTCCGCCTCCGGCATACCGGATGCGTACAGGATGATAGCGACGCCCAGCATCTTGGCGACGAGCGGCTCTATCTTCTTCTCTCCCTCTCTCACGAGAAGGAGCTTGTAGTTGGTCATCAATCTGTCCATTCGGGGAATCCTGTCCGATTCTCCTTTTTCTTTGAGATCTTTTCTCACGATCTTTTCCAGGAACTTGACCTCTGGAAATATCTCGAACACCCTAGTTGAATACATTTTTTCCAGATCCTTTTTTGTTTCTGATACGCGATATGGCTCTCGCCTTGATGGCGAAGCGCCGGCGGACTTCTCTTTTATGAGAAAAGGCATCAGCCCCTCGCATCTCCGAGACTTCCGTCTTTATCGCCGATCTATGATAGCAGAAAAGAAGATACGAATCAAGAGTCCGGATAATCAAGGTACTGCGATGATATCTCGCGTGATATTATGAGAATCCTGATCATATTTCGGGATCAACGGTGGTTCTTGCTTATAAAAAATGCCCTTCTTTTCAAGAAGATCCTCATGCCGGCTGATATTGAGATTTCCTGATGCGGTCGGAAAATCGGTCTTCACGTAGTCGGAAACGCCCCCTGCGACATGAAATATAGCTGCAGAAGAGCATATGCCGCGATGAGAAACCAGCCTAGCGGCGAGAGCTTGTCCGATCCTTCCACCTCCACCGGCGAAAGGACTTTAGCCGGTGGTTTCGGTCCTCCCGGCAGCATCCTTCCGTGCGATATCGGCTTATCTGGCATTTATTTTCCCTCCCAGTCTTCGTGAGAGCACGATAACAGATGTCCGGAAAGAAAGCAAGAAAAAAGCACCTTCGATAAGATGCCCGAGAACGTTTTCATCCCGCCTCCCAAGAAAGCCGCATCGCCTTCATAATATCCCAGAGTCCCCGCATCCAAGAGCTCGTATCTTTCCTCGTCGGTCCGGCAGCGCACGAAGAATATCTGGAAAGGACGCTGCTATCTCTCTTCGATGATTTTCTGGACGCAAATATCTTTGATATCCAGAAAGTCTGCAGAGAATATTTCCGGGAGTGACCATCTCCTCCCTCCTCTCATCCTGATCCTCGCCTTCCGGACCACGCCCTTCTCTCCGATTTCCCGGAAGGATGGATGAGGGATCTTCCAGATATCCCCGTGCCATGAAGACGCTTTCTTCCCTCGGCCACCGCTTCCGTGTCCACTTGCCCGCCACCCGCAAGACCTCCGGATATTCGCCATAGCGGTCCCTTTCTCCGAACCGGAAGAAGTACTCCCTGTCCACGCGAGATAAGGACAAGGTCCGGAAATCCTGCGGACATATCGCCACGCGCCCCTTCATCTTGTCTGCGATAAAGGGAAGCGCCAGCGAGATGATAATAATCACGAACGACCAGAAATCGTCATCTATCCCCCCTCCTTTTTGTCAGATTTGCCTGTAATTTATCCCTGACACCTCTTCCTGCCAAGACAGAGCAAGCCGCTCCGCCATCTGCGGCATCGCGCCGATGAGCATACCGTTGAGATCGGTGACGATATGTTCCAATCCCATATGTTTTGATTAAGGATAATGAGATGATCGGTGATCGTCGCATGACCTCTTATTTGTCATTTCGAAGGAGCAGTAGCGACTGAGAAATCTGAGAGTCGGGCAATCTTCTTTATATTTCTCTTTACTTCGTGCGATTCCCGGATTCCACCCCTCCGGGTGACCTAGGTCCCACCTACGCCTTTGGCTCGGCTCGAAATGACAAATACTGGATCCCCGCCGGAGTTTATCCTCGACCTGATCGGGGGAGGGGATGACAATCGTGCATTGATGCTTCTTCCATGATCTCCCGCAAAAAAGACGCCTCTCTCCGCGTCTTCGTCTTCTCCTTATCTCTCCCGCTAAATCAGATCGGTATCTTCCACTTCCCTGATCTTCTCCAGCACCACATCCGCCCCGGCACTGCGGAGATATTCGCCCGTGAAAGTATGCGCCACCCCGATCGCCTTCATTCCGCATGACTTGGCGAGCTTCATATCGCCCGGTCCGTCTCCCAAGAAGAATGCCTGGCTCGCGAACTCCCCCATGCCTACTCCTGATACCTTGGCGAAATTCTCGATATGCGCCGGCCCCTTCGTCACGGGTGAAGAACCGTACACCTCGGAAAAGAACCGCGAGAGCCCCAGATCGTCCAGCCTCTCTTTGGTCTTCTCTGTCTCCGATCCGGTGGAGATGAAGAGCTGGAATCCTTTATTGTATACATTCTCTATCGCCTCGCGCGCTCCTTCGATGAGCGGAAAGTCATACGCATTCACTACGGTAAAGAAATCCTGGAGATTATCATAGATCCGGTCAGTCGGCTTATCATGCATGAGGAGGAAGCCGCGGAACATCTCATCTATCGGCCTTCCCGTGGAGAGCTTGGAATATTCGACGAACTCTTCTCCCGGAATGCCGTACTCCCGCTGAATGATCTCTCCCGAAAGGCTGAAATATACCGGCATGGTATCGACGATAGTCCCGTCAAAATCGAAGACTCCGAACTTTTTCTCAGACATAGTTTCTTATTATTTATTATGCTTTTCCTGATTTGTACACTTCATTATATCATGGAGGGTACGCCCGGACAACGCGTGGCGACGGAAGGTAAGCAGGGCCGGTATTCTCCAGACCCGCCGCGATAATTGACATCCGGACTTCTTTGTCTTATACTTATCCAGATATAAATCAATCCGATCCTTAGGAGGGGACAAGATAAAAAATACCATAAATTGCCTGCTCATAGTGATGCTCCTGGCGATAGCTGTCTCAGGCTGCGCGGACACGAAGGAGAATCAGACGGATATCAGCCAAGTGGTGACCCCGGTCGAAACGGACAGGCCGGATATCGTAACGCCGACCGAGAGAGAAACTGCCTCAGACAAAGAGGAGGAAAGATGCGATGGAAGATACTACGACGAGAATGGTTGTGACATAGATACTTATCATATAGATGAGTGTAGTGGCATAACATATATCGGCAGCGTCCCGAACATCGAATGCCGAAAGATTCAGGATCCAAACAGGATTGTCTTCGGAATCAGTCTGTATAATCCGGAAGAGGACGAGACGGAAAGAGATGTTGAGGCAGCGCATATAGACGCCGTAAAGATGACCTGCACATACTATGCGGATGGCAGGAAATGCGAGAAAGAATACAGCCCTGTCCGGCTTACGAGATCTATCGATCTTGATCCGGGAGAGTCGTGTACGCTGAGAGTATCTTCGGGCAACGTCCTCCGGGATCTGGGGATGGAAAAAGACGACGGACCGATATTCTGCTGGATAGGTTTGCTCGATAATGGAGAAGAGGAAGTGGCGATAGAAATAGAGACGGAATCCCAAAGGTCAGGAGATGCGGTGATAACCCGCATCGGAGAGACTGATCTGATATGGGACTGATATGAGATTGCGAGACTCTGCTATCTCGTACCAAAACAAAAAAATTAAAAAGAAGATCAGAAGATGAAAGACAGCTCCCCATAGAGCTGTCTGTTTTTGTTTGTCTAAGACATCTTCGACTTCCGCATCATTCGCCCTGGCCGTAATATTTGCGATAATCATTTCCCACCGCGGGAAGCGCGATAGATTTCACCTCCTCGAGATCCCCGAGGCCGTTGATCTTGATGAAATTGCCGGAGATAGAATACAGATTGTCGCCGATGTACAGGTTCCTGCCGATGTCGTTTCCGTAATAATAGTCCATCTTCTTGTCCGTGTCCGTGCGATGATCGATGTAGCCCCGCAGATCGAACCCGGTCTCGTCCACCTTGAACACCGCCGAGCCGGCCGCTTCCACTTTGTAGCTGTAGTAATTGGAAGCGTTCTTCTCTCTCACCACCGCCGGGATTACCAAGAGATTTTTCTCCCGGGAAAAAAGGAAGGCCCTGGGGTCCCGCAGCGCGATAGAATCGCTGCCGTAGCCGCCGAAGACATAATTGTCCACCTCCTCGGGATTTGCGACATCCGAAGCGTCGAAGAGGGAGAGCTTGATGCCGCCGGTCTCGCGCCCGTTCTCGTCCGCTTCCTTCCCGAGCCCGATGAGCAGATTGCTGTCATAAGGATGCAGATAAGTGGAATATCCCGGCACCTTGAGCTCGCCGAGCACCACCGGGCTCTCCGGATAGCGGAGTCCGATCACGAAGAGCGGATCCGTCCGCTGGAAGGTGACCATGTAGGCGCGCTCGCCCATGAAGCGCACCGAATATATGCTCTCCCCTTCGGCGATGTGCTCCAGCGTTCCCAGCCGCTGCATGTTTCCGTCCAGGACATAAAGATTATTGAAGGACTTGGTGGCCGCATCCGTCATCCCCGACCAGGTCGCGTCCACAGTGGTCGCGATGCGGAAATTACCGTCCTCGCTCTCGTCCATGGCATACTGGTTAAGCACCCGCCCCGGCACCTCGCCCTGGCGAAGATAGGTAAGCGCGCCGCCTTCTATCCCGATTTTGTGGATGATGGTCTTGTGCATCTCGCTGGCGATCGACACGTATCTTTCGTTCATCTTCGCCTTCAGCTCTTCCTCCATGGCCTTCTGCTCCTCATCGGCGAACTTCGCGAAGTAGCGCTCATATACCGCCATCGTCTTCGCGAGCTTCTCGGCATCGCCCAGGATATAGGCCTTCGTTTCCCGGATTTCCCGGATGCGCTCCTGCTCCTTCTCGCTGAGGCGGGGCAGGACGAATTCGTCGATGACGACAAGCGCCAGTTCCTCCTCGCTCACGTATTTGCTGAAAGTGATATACATGTTGCCTGCCGATACGTACATCTCGTTCTGATTGCCGTCCAGCACATAGGTCTCGCCCGAAATGGGCGCCTCAGGATCCTCGATATTGACCGCCGTCACGCTGGTAAGATTCTGCGAGGTGTAAGGGAAATCGAAATAATAGACCCGGGGATCGGCCGGCTGCGGCATCACCGCTCCGTCTTCCATCACGTAGGGCATAGGACGGACATCGTCACCATAGAGCCAGCTCGGCGAAGTCGCCGTCACGAAATAGATGTAACCGCCGATGAGGCGGGAATCCTCGTAGCTGCCCTCGAAATCATATTGCTTGATCTGCCGCGGTGTCTTGCGTTCGCTGATATCATAGATGCGCAGGTCCGAATATCCGCCGTTCCGCCCGCCGGGCAAGAGAGCGTAATCGGTCAGAGTCCTGACTTCGTACTGGCTGCCGAACACCGCCAGCTTGTCTCCGCGAAGGTAGATTCCCGCCGGATAATATTCCAGCTCGATGGCCGAGACGATTTCCGCTTCCTCCGCCGGAACGGCTTTCGTAATGAGGACTTTCCGGCCGCTCACCGAATAGATATATTCTCCGTCTGTCTTGATAACATCTCCTTCGTCCACGCCCGCCACCTGGATGTTCGTCATAGAATAATCGGAATCCGATTCCTGCGATTCGGAATAATTTTCTCCCGGTGCGTCGGTCGAGACGCCGGAAGGCGCCGTGTCCTTCACCGCTCCCCATCCGGCCGATGAATCGCCCGTGGACTCGGGCAAGGCCCAGTTATTCCGTTCCTCGGTCAGACTCTGGATGCCATAGCTGTAACTTCCGGAGAAATTGCCATCGTTCTCCTCCAAGAACGCCGTGAGATCCTCATAGCTCGCGAACTTCTTCATACCCGCCGCGTCGCGCACCGTATTCTCGTCGCTGGGACTGCCTGCCGGCTGCGGAGCCTGGCTGGTATCAGTCAGGAGCACGAACTGCGCGCCGAGGAGCATAATAAAAATCGCCAAGACTAATATGATCTTCTTCGGCGATTTTCCTTTGGGAAGCTGCGGCTCCCGCTTATTATCCATAGTGATTTCCGGAGTATTTTCTTCCATCCTTTTGATTAAGAATTAAAAGATTCCTTGGCCTCATTATAGCAGATGTCCGACCTGGGGTCCAAGAAGCGCACAAAAAAAGACAGCCCGAAGGCCGTCTTTTTTCGATTTACTTGAGAGTCGAGCTGGTCGTGTAGGATCTCTCGTCGTAGCCGTTGATGGTATAGACGGCGTCCCAATCGATGCGCTTCCAGAAGCAGCCGTGGTATTCCACGAGTTGCTTTGTGCCGCAGTCCTCGTTCGGATAGAGCCGGTAGACTTTCCCGGTCTCCTCGCTGCGCACGAGGTCGGAAGTAGTATAGGCGCCCAGGACATCCGCACTGACGTTCATCACGTCTTCCCAGCGAAGGTGCTCGTAGTTCTCAAATACCTGGGGATTGAGAACCAGACGCTTGAACATCTTGCCGCCCATGTACTTCACGATGTAGACGTCGATCCCGCCCTCTTCGCGGATGGTCGCGCCTTCCGGAATATAGTCCTGCATGTCATCGGTAGATGACCAGCGGCGGAAATTAGCTTTGCAGGACGGGCACTCGCCCTGGCGGTAAGCATAGAAGTTTCCTTCGCGCTCGCAGGTAGGAGCCGTGATATACGGCTTCACCTCACATCCGCATCCGTCGTCGCACTCGGAAGCTTCCTCTTCCTCTTCGAAATCCAGGACGGCTTTGTCATCGTCGCGATAGACCCAGCTGCTGTCGAAGAAAGGGGTTTTGAAAATGTCCCAGCTGCTATTCCATCCGCTACCGATGCACGATGTGCAGGCCGAAACCTTGAGGTCGGTAGCTGCGAATGAAATGATCATAGTGAAGATGATAAGCAATTTTCTAGAATTTGTCATGTTTTTATGTGACTTATTAATTGTGAAAAGCTGTCTACTCGGATATGGAAAACATTGGCTTCTCCGACAAGTTCCAGCTTAACCGGATATATTAGCATATTTTTTCATTTTTGTCAATAGTCATACAAT
>CAZDCJ010000023.1:0-18114 GCA_964503935.1 uncultured Candidatus Saccharibacteria bacterium | reverse complement strand
CAGCTTAACCGGATATATTAGCATATTTTTTCATTTTTGTCAATAGTCATACAATCGGCCCCGTATTTTGTCAAGTACCAAGCCCCCCCCCGGCCGTTCTCGACGAGTCCGGACATGGGGCTTAAGGAAATATGGAAGATCCTAGAGACAAAAAAACAGCACGAATGCTGTTTTTTCTCCTAAGGAAAAAGCGTCCTTAGTAAATGGTCGAGCTCGTAGTGTAGGAATCCTCGTCATAACCGTTGATGGTGTAGACGGCGTCCCAATCGATGCAGTACCAGTAATCGCCGTGGTAAGCGACCATACGTTTGGTACCGTGATCATCGGACGGATAAAGCTTGTACACTTTGCCCGAATCATCGCTGCGCACGAGATCCGAAGTGGTAAAGCTGTCCAAGACATCCGGGCTGACGTTCATCACGTCTTCCCAGCTCAGGTGCTCGTAGTTCTCGAACACTTCCGGATTGAGGACCAGCCTCTTGAACATCTTGCCGCCCATGTACTTCACGATGTACACGTCGATCCCGCCCTCCACCCGGATGGTCGCGCCCTCCGGGATGTACTCTTCCATGTCATCGGAAGAATTCCAGTACTCGATGTACACTTTGCCTCTGCCTTCTCCCTGACGGTAGGCGTAGTAATCACCGTCGTCACAGTTTTCACAATCCCCGCATTCGCAACCTTCTTCGCAGTCACCGCAGTCGCATCCGTCGCAGTCTTCACAATCCCCGCATTCGCAGCCACAATCTTCACAACAGCAATCCTCGCAACTTTCACAGTCACAGTCGGTACAGTCGCAATCCTCACAGCAGCAATCGCAATCTTCGCAGTATGCCAGCGCCTGAGTGTTCGTCGCTACCAGAGAGACGGACAGGAACAGGAAAAGAAACACGTTTTTTACTCTTTGCATAAGTTTCTTCTTAAATTGATAAAATTTTTCTTTTTGTCGAAGTTATGCCTTATTTATGTTTCTTTTAAGATGGCTTGCCCTGCTGCTTACGGATCAGACAGATCCGATTGCGAAACAACCCAGCTTAACATAATATGGTATCAAATTCTGGACGTTTTGTAAATATTTTATTCACAGCAGGCCTGCCGGACGGACATGTCCCTATCCCAAGGAGTAAGGTCCGCATCCGATACCATTTTTTTTGACTTGGAGCCTCGGGGATTATAAGATTAAGATATCATAATCCGTAATTTCCAAATATATGATCAACCCCAACCGTTTCACTACCAAATCCCAGCAAGCAATCGCGGTTGCGCGGAATATCGCGGCAGAATTCGGCCAGAAGCAGGTTGATGTCATGCATCTCCTCCTTTCTCTCATCAAGCAGGAAGGCGGCGTAGTCCTGCCGGTCCTGAACAAACTGGATATCCAGGTCGGATTCCTCGAAGCCGAGATCATCGCCGACATCAAGCAGCTGCCTCGCACCGGGGCGTCCGGACAGCCAAACTCGGTGTATCTCACGGTCTATCTGGGGCAAGTCTTAGAGAGCGCCGACAAGGAAGCGGCGAAGCTCAAGGATGATTTCATCTCGACCGAACATATATTGCTCTCGATGAGCGCGGCTCCCGGACCGGTAAAGGAAGTCCTGGAAAGATTCGGCGTGACTTACGAGAACATACTGAAGGTGCTGGTGGATGTGCGCGGCTCGCAGCGCGTCACCGACCAGGAGCCGGAAAGTAAATTCCAGGCGCTGGAAAAGTACGCCCAGAATCTTACCCGGCTCGCCCGGCAAGAAAAGATCGATCCGGTCATCGGCCGCGACGAGGAAATCCGCCGCGTGATGCAGGTATTGTCGCGCCGCACCAAGAACAATCCGGTCCTGATCGGCGAAGCGGGCACGGGCAAGACCGCCATCGTCGAAGGACTCGCTCAGCGCATCGTCGCCCAGGATGTGCCGGAGAGCCTCAGGAACAAGCAGATCATCTCACTCGACCTCGGTATGCTGGTCGCGGGCACGAAATTCCGCGGCGAATTCGAAGAACGGCTCAAGGCTATCATCCGAGAAGTGGAAAATTCCGACGGCAATATCATCCTCTTCATCGATGAGCTCCACACCCTGGTGGGCGCGGGCGCGACCGAAGGCGGAGTGGATGCCAGTAATATGCTCAAGCCCGCCCTCGCGCGCGGCAAGCTCCACGCCATCGGCGCGACCACCCTCAGGGAATACCAGAAATACATAGAGAAGGACGCAGCGCTGGAACGCCGCTTCCAGCCGGTATTCGTCAATGAGCCGAGCATCGATGACACCATCTCTATCTTGCGCGGCATCAAGGAAAAATATGAGGTACATCACGGAGTCCGCATCAAGGACTCGGCCCTGGTTTCCGCCGCCAACCTGTCCAGCCGCTATGTCACCGACCGCTTCCTTCCGGATAAGGCGGTGGATCTCATCGACGAAGCCGCCAGCGCCCTGCGCATGGAGATCGATAGCATGCCTTCGGAACTCGATATCAGCAAACGGGAGCTGAAAAGGCTCGAGATTGAGAAGAACGCCCTGCGAAAAGAGAAAGATCCGGCGAGCAGGGAGCGTCTCGGGGAACTCGAAAAGACCATCGCCGATCTTACCGAAAAGAGCCGCGACCTGGAAGTCCAGTGGAAGAACGAGAAAGAGATCATTTCCAAGATACGACAATCCAAGAAGAAGATCGACGGACTCAAGCAGGAAGCGGAGATCGCCGACCGGCGCGCCGAGCTCGAGAAGGTCGCGGAGATCCGCTACGGCCGGATCCCCGAACTGGAAAAAGAGATCCGGATAGCTCAGGAGAAATTGCAAGATACCCAGGGCAGCCGGCCCATCCTCAAGGAGGAGGTGGACGAAGAAGATATCGCCAAAGTAGTATCCCGCTGGACCGGCATTCCCATCAAGAAGATGATCCGGGAAGAAGCGCAGAAGCTCGCTTCCATGGAAAAAGAACTCCGGAGGCGCGTCATCGGCCAGGAGCAGGCGATCCATGCAGTCGCGAATGCCGTGAGACGGAGCCGTGCCGGTATCGCGGAAGAGAACAAACCCATCGGTTCCTTCATCTTTATGGGACCGACAGGGGTGGGCAAGACTGAGCTGGCCAAAGCGCTCGCGGAATTCATGTTCGGCGATGAGAAAGCGATGCTCCGGATCGATATGAGCGAATACGGCGAGAAGCATTCGGTCGCCCGCATGATCGGCTCGCCCCCCGGATACGTCGGCTTCGAGGAAGGCGGCCAGCTCACTGAGATAGTACGCAAGCGTCCATACTCCGTCATCCTCTTCGACGAGATTGAGAAGGCCCATCCGGAAATATTCAATATCTTCCTCCAGATCCTCGACAACGGCCGGCTCACGGATTCCAAAGGCCGCGTAGTCAATTTCAAGAACGCGATCATCATCATGACGAGCAATATCGGCAACGATGTCATCCGGGCGCACTCCGCCCTGGGATTCGTGGATACGACCGCGCAGGGGAAGAAGAAGGATGAGGAAAAGTTTGAGGAAAGGATATATGCCGAGCTCAAACGCCACTTCAAACCGGAGTTCATCAATCGCCTGGATGAGATCATCACCTTCCATCCGCTTTCGGAGAAAGAGATCGCGGCCATCGTAGAGCTCCAGCTCGACGACGTAAAGAAGCGCCTCAAGAAGCAGGACATAGACATCAAGGTGACTGACAAAGCCAAGACGTTCCTTTCCAAGAAGGGCTATGATCCCAATTTCGGCGCCCGCCCCCTCAAGCGCCTCATCCAGAGCGAGATCCTAGACGAGCTTGCCATGCGGATCATCGAAGGCAAGATCTCATCCGGCAAGACGATCTCCATTGATGCGGCCAAAGACAAGATTGTCTTCAAGGATTAAAGAGAAGGATCAAAAGACACGCAACCGGCCTCCGAAGGCCGGTTTTTCGTTGTAAGCAAAGACCACCCGTCAATAAGCTTACCGGGAGCGGTAGCTCTCGGGTAAGGATAAAACTATATCCATCTCGAATATCATTCTTTTTCATTGCTAGCCGCGCCAAGCCTGTGTCATCCTGAACTTGTTTCAGGATCCTCGCAATATTACGTCAATGCTTGTTTATTAGTATATTACTTGATGCCTGGATTCCCGTCGGAATTCATACTCGCGAAGCAAGTGCGGGAATGACATGATATGTGATCTCTCCTTGAAGAAGATTTTTTTGACCGACTTAAGCGAAGTGGAAAGTCTCAAGTCTAAGCGAGATGGAGCGGGATTCCGAATATCCCCCTGCGCCCGCCTAGACTCGCCAGGCGAGGCTGGCGACTCGGATCGAGGCGGGTCTAGGCGAGCGCGGAAATCCAGAATTAAGCGATGAATACATTCTTGGATATCAAGACTTGATTTATTTCTGGAAGCTCTTCTTTGTCATCCTGTAAGCACCAGGCCGCCTGCGGGGCGGGAATCCCTTGAACGATACGAGAAATAGGGGTAAGTGGTTCCTCGTTCCACTCGGAATGACAAAATGTCGGTATTGCGCGAAGTTTAAAGAACAGAATCAATATCGTGCCACTCCAGTCTTAAGCAACAAGTGCGACAACCTGTTACCTCCATCCGGCCCCCGCCAAGTTTGGCAGTTTTCTCATATGCCTTGCCAATACAGACAAAAAGTTGTAAGTTGTCGGTTGTGGGTTATCAGTCATTTTTATTCCCGTTTCTGTCAAAATGCTCTATTATAATAACTAGATAAGATAACATTCACTGAATATCATGCGGATAACCAAAACAAACATACTGCGCTCTTCCCGATTCGTCGTGCCGGGCATCCTCTTCTATGCCGTCCTCAGCCTTTTTCTCCGAAGCTTCGGCTTCAGCCTGAACGCCGTCCTCCTGCTGGTCCTGGTCAGCGCCGCCAGCGCCTTCTGGATTACCAACTACAAGACTCTTCCGGTCATCCTCGGCATCCTGCTGGCCCTCAGCAGCGTCTTTTTCCTTCTTACTATCGGAGAGGGCAGGGTGCAGGGATATTTCATCATCTTCGCCTCCGCCCTCTTCACTGTGGCAATGATCGGCCTCTACCGCTTCTTCACTCCGGAAGAGGACCGGCCGCCGGAAGAAAAGATCCGTTTCCTGGATTCGGGCTTCAATCTCAACCAGACCCTGGTGCTCTTCGCCCTCTTCTTCCTCTCCAGCGGTATCTACGGCACCTACACCATATTCAATACCCCGCCTTGGGAAATGAGCCTCATCATGTTCGTAGGCATCTATCTCTCCAGCTACTACCTCATCCGGATAAATTTCCTCAAGAGCCAGGAGCTCGGACTCCATCTCGATTACTACAAGAACCGTTCCTTCGATTTCTATTCCTTGTTGCTGGCACTGGTTATGATAGAATTAGTCTGGGCACTTACATTCCTGCCTATCAATCATCTGACCTTCGGCGCGATCATCCTCGCGGTATTCTTCTCTTATTGGGATATTATCCGCGGGTATCTCCGCAATAAACTTACCCGCAGGAAATTTATCATTGCCGTGCTTTTCGCAGTCATCGCATCCTCCATGATAATCCTTACGAGCAAACTTTTCATCCATTAAGAAAAACCATGAAAGAAATCAGACTCCGGTCGCTCCGGGACCGGCAGAAAAAAAGATTGTCCGACATAGAGAATCTGCCGGCACCCCAGATACGACCGGCCGATGGAGAAGGACTTACACTCCCGGACTCCAAGAAGAAGCTCCTCCTGAGAAAAGCGTCCAAGATGATCGTTCTCTCCATTTTCGTATTCCTGATCGGGGGCTTCGGCGGAGTATGGCTCGACCGTATCTTCCTCCCCAATCTCCTCGTAGAATATCCCAGCCTTAACCGATACGACCTCCTGAAAAGGGTGAACGAGCGCACGACCATAGTCCGCGAGACGGAAAATGTCACCATTTCTCAGGAGGAAGGCACCGCCGAGGCAATCGAGCGGGTCCGCCCCTCGGTCACGGAAATCATGGCACGGGATGCCAGCGGACAATACACCCCCATCGGCACCGGTATCATCTTCACCAGCGATGGCTATGTGCTGACTCCTCTCAAGAATATCTATTCCGGGACAGGTCTCAACATGGATATCCAGGTCCGGCTGAAAGACGGGGCTTCTTCCGCGGCCGAAATCATTTCCCAAAGCACTGACTATAGTCTGGCAATCCTCAAGATCGACCGGGGCAATCTCCCCGTCATCCCCTACGCCGATTCCGGCAATCTCCGGCTGGGAGAAAAGCTGATCATCGTTGACAATACCATAGTCACCGACATCATCTCCCGCATCATCAACGACTACACGATGCCCGGCTCCACTGATTCCTCATACCAACAGCGTATCCAGATAGTCCAGAACCTCGGTCAGACTTCTTCCGGCGCAGCCGTCATCAACGTCGAGGGCAAACTTGTCGGCGTCGGCCAGGAAGGCAATCTCGTCATCCCCATCGGGCAGCTCCGGGATTATGTCGCCACCGGGATCGTGAAGCAGTAAAAAATATATCCCATATCAAGAAAACAGCCCGTCTGCGGGCTGTTTTCTTGATTTTCGAACGAAAATATGCAAATACACCATCTTACTATCGATAGGATTGCCACATTTTGCCCTAATGCCGGGATGGAGTAGCAGGTTTTAACCTGCGCGGCTGTCCTAAGCCATTGATTCCGTTTAGAAGTGCGCGCGAACTAAGGTTCGCCACTCCGAAATCCAGCGGGAGAGAAGCCGGGCAAATCTCTCTTAAGAGAAAAATATATGCCGGATCTTAGCATTCGTATTTGTCATTCCGAAAGAACGATTGAGACACCAGATCGCCCGTGGGATGAGATCCCTTGTCCCATATCCGTCTCCTAAATAGTCATATAAATGATATATAACGTTCAAGGGATTCTTACCAGAATGACAAAATGATGGATCGTATAGCTATTTTCGGTTCTCATATTCGAGACAGTAATTCCTGTATAACTCTGGATTCCCATCTTCACGGGGATGACAAACGATTAATCCCCTTCATGAATTTCATTCCCCTCTTGAGAGGGGTGCCTGGAGGGCAGAGTGTGTTTGTATATGCAGGAACACAAGATTTTGTTTTCCTACATGCAAGACAAAAGGGCTATCCTTCAAAAATAAAAGACAGGTCCTTCGGACCTGCCGGTAATTTTCCAATTCGCACATGAGTTCCATACTCTCGGAATACTCCTTTATCATCTCCACGTAATCCGTAAGATGCCTTTCCCAGTGCGTATCCGCGCCTCCGCAGATCCTCAGGCCATGAGCCGTACAGAACCGGATGATCCGGATGGTCTGCTCAAGCGTCTGCCCGCGGGCGAAAGCTTCGATTCCGCCGATTCCCAGCTCCACTAACCGGAGAGCTACTTTCTCGAAATGGACGAAGTCGCCCCTCAGCGTCTTTACGGGATGCGCCCACACTGCAAAGCCGCCGCTTGCCTTGATTGCCGCGATCGCAACCGCTGCATCCGCCTTTTTCCAGGGCATGCGATATGCCTTGTCCGTTATGAGCGTATGAAGAAACTCTCCCAAGTCCTCTCCGGGATTCAAACGGCAGATTTCCAACGCGATATCCGTGCTCGTCTTTACTCCGTATCTTTTGTTTATCTTTTCTGGCATGACAAGGTCCGGCCTATAGTGCCTGATCCTGTCTAGCATCCCGGCCGCATGCGCCTCTCTTCCTTCGGCCAGAGCATCCAGCATCTCCCGCATAGGAAGCGTATCCGGCGAAATATCAAGTCCGGTGATATGCAGAGAGAGGGTCTCCTTTTCCAGCCCCAAATCTCCTGCGAGAAGCCGGCAGCTCAGTTCCGCCCCCGGATATACCTCGACTCCGGCAAGATATGCCAGAGACCTGACGTATCGCATCCTTAGCGAATTCTTTTTCAGAGTTATGAAATCGTGGTCGGTAACCGCCATCTTCCGGAATCCGTACCGGCGATGCAGGAGGATAAGATAAGGCAGGCTCATGCCGTCGGAATGATCCGTATGGCTGTGCGCGTCATCGCCGAATATCTCGTCCTCTCTGAGCCGCCCCAGGCATCCGGGAGCCTTCCGCAATATGCTGACGAACTGCTTTATTCTCTCGTACATCCCTGTCTCCTCTTTCGTTTCATTTCATTTTTCAAATAACGAAAAGCTGTCCTAAGCTAACAATTTTTTCCGGCATTGTCAAACGAAGCACCTCTCGAAAATAAAAAAGTACCTTCAGACTGAAGGCAATTTTAACAATTTGAGCGCCGGCCGCAAACCGAGCGAATGTTCGAGCAAATCTCTGATTTCTTGGACGCCCCTTACGACAGGCCAAGTCTCTAGTGGCATCGCGATGCCTAGCTCTTCATTTACTAGGAAATTATCTTCCCTCTGCCAGGATGGCAGATTCCCCTCCTCGATGAGAGATAGGATCTCCTCGATCGGAATGATGAATCCCTGCCGTGCGCTTATCAGCTTAGCAAGAGATTCTTTCCTGATGTCCCCTTCTTCTATCGCCTGAACCAATATCGGCTTACATTCCTCAAGGTTCATATCGACTTCAATACCTATTCCGCTGAGGAATGGCAACCCCTCGAATGCACAATATCCCCAATCGAAGGTAGGGAACCACACATAAAGGTACCTCGCCCGGAAATCTCTTCCCGTATCGTTCACAATAGCCGGGATAGTTCCCGTCTGCTCGCATGCCGCGAAAATCGCGTAGCTTTCCGTAATGGCCAGGAACAGTATCCTGTCCATTACGCCTGCCGCTTGTGGCTGTGACGCTTCTTATCACCCCTGGTTTTTATTTGTAATACATATATCATGTTTTTCAGCATTCGTAAATAGGAGAAGATTTCGGACCTCCGTCCTCCCTTCCGTAAGAAAGACGATTGCCTGTTCTCCAAAAAAAATCAGCGAATGATATCGCTGTCGTTTTCATTCGGCCGTATGCGGCAACCATTCATTGGTCGCGTAGGAGAACGAGAATCTCTCCTCCTCCGAAATCTTTGCTATCGGCACCCATCCGGAAGCGAAGGAGATCTCTTCGAATTCCGCAGGCAATTTCTCACAGGGAATTTTCCTTTCGAAATCACTGATTTGGCAGCTCGCTTCTATCCTGATCAACTTCTCTCCTTCTTCCAGCAGGATAAGCTTCTGGGGAAAGACTTCCTTTTCTTTCCGGCTTATGATAGGTACCAGATAATACGAAACGCTCTCACGCCTCGTCCTTGGATTTCCCGCGCCGTCAATGGTATGTAACAATAGTTCCATCTCCACTTCCTCCACCTGACATAGGTATATGTTATATTTTCTTCCGCTTTTGTCAATCGCCCATTTTTGCCAGACGACCTTACTTGGGATAGAATGGAGATGTAAATCGCGACTAATCCTCCGGTAATGATCAAGAAATTCATCAACAAAGAATCCGCATCCATCACATCCGCCGCTTTCATAATCGCCATCGCCACGCTGACCAGCAAGCTGCTGGGCGTCTTTCGCGACAGCATCTTCGCGAGCCGCTTTCCCATAAGCGACATGGACATCTATTACGCCGCCTTCCGCATCCCCGACTTCATCTATAATATCGTCGTCTTGGGCGCGCTATCCGCCGGCTTCATTCCCATCTTTGCCCGGCTGATCACGCAGGACAAGAAAGAAGAAGCTTTCAAGGCCGCCAACAACATCCTCAATATCCTCTTCGTCATATTGTCGCTCCTCACCGTATTCGCCATCGTCCTTACGCCGCAGATCACCGCCCTCATCACTCCCGGCTTCGAGGAGGAAAAGAAGACGGCTACCATCGAACTCACGCGCATCATGTTCCTCTCTCCGATCTTCCTGCTCCTCTCAAGCATCCTCTCGGGCATATTGCAGTCCTACAAGCGTTTCCTCATCTATTCCCTCTCCACCGTCGTCTACAATCTCGGCATCATCTTGGGCGCGTTGCTCTTCTCTCCGGCTATCGGCCTTCGGGGACTGGCTTGGGGCGTGGTCTTGGGTGCCTTCCTTCAATTCTTCATCCAAGTTCCCAGCGTGAGGAATCTCGGGTTCTGCTACCGGCTTTTCATGAGCGCCCGAAGCGACGAAGTGGATACGCTCCTCCGGATAACCGTCCCGCGGCTCTTCACCATAATCCTTTCGCAGGTCAACCTGCTCGTCATCACCGTCATCGCGTCGACACTCGCTGCCGGAAGCCTGGCTATCTTCAATTACGCCAACAATCTACAGAGTTTTCCCTTGAGCATCTTCGCCATCTCCTTTGCCATCGCCTGTTTCCCCGCCCTCTCCGCCTCCAGCGACAAGGAGCATCGGGAAAAATTCACCGAGGTGCTCCTTTCTACCGCCAAACAGATCCTCTACTTCATCATCCCCCTAAGTATCTTCCTCATCATCTTCCGCGCCCAGATCGTCCGTGTCATCTACGGCCACGGCGGCTTCGGCTGGAATGAGACCGTAGCGACCATCGACGCCCTCTCTATCTTCTGCGTCAGTCTCTTCGCCCAGTCGCTCATTCCCCTCTTCTCCCGCGCTTTCTGGGCCATGCACGATTCCAAGACGCCTTTTTACGCTTCTCTATTTTCCGCCATCGCCAATATCCTGCTCGCCCTGTATCTCTCGCCCCGTTTCGGACTGGACGGACTCGTCGGTGCCTATACCCTAAGCAGCATCCTGAGCGCTTTCCTGCTCTTCGTACTCTTGGACTATAAATATCTTGGCAAGGTGCCGCGCGGGTTCTATGTCGCGGCCGCCCAGATATCCTTCTCGGGAGTCTTTGCCGGATTTGTCGGCTATCAGATGCTCTACGCCGTCGAACCGTATCTCGACACACACACATTCTTCGGCATCGCCATACAAGGATTGTTTTCCGGCAGCGCGATGCTCCTAGTCTATTTCGCCTGGGGATGGATTTTCCGGATCGAAGAGTTCATCAAATTCCGCAGCGCCTTCCGGAAAAGAGCCCTGCGCACGAAGATCAAGGCGACCGAGCTCATCGCGGAAGAATAGATCGCGCCCGAATACGCATATCGCAGAAAAACGGAAGCGGTTCCGTTTTTTTACCTTCAAGATCCTTAGTCACATAAAAAAAGCAACCGATTTTCGGCCGCTTCTCTAACCGATACGGATGATCTCTGCCATATATCGGGCCTCTCCCGATACCGCCCTATAATCAAAATCAGGCAGGTTCCTTTCGAAGCGGAACGATACATTACCGCCCGCTTCCTCGACCTCTTTCCTGACCTGTTCAAGCGTCCGCTTCTTCATCCAGATATAGCAGAACCATTCAGAGAACATCAGCGATTCTTCATATTCCTCGAAATATTCCGTATTCAGATTTTCGAAAGTAATATCCAGAGTCCCCAAGCGCACATATTCTCCCATCGCAGAAAATATCCTGGCAATTACTGATAATCTCAATCACTACCACCGCACTTTCTCTTTATATTACAACATTTTTCTAATATCTCCAAATCTAATCCTTTTTCTCAGCTACGATCACGATATCAGTCGGAAGGCATATCGATACCATTTAGGAAAAGAAGGCATGCGCACATGCCTTCTCAGCTGATTTTTAGATATTTTCTGTTTTTCCTCCTCATCCATAGTGCCGATATGCGCATAATGCCACGGACAGAGCGCACATCAGACAGACGGAAAGGTACATAACGAGTTCCAGGGGGCTTATGGGGGTATGGTTTCCGCATAGAACGCTGACCAACGATTTCCAGATTTTCCGAAACATTTCCACTGGCACGATATGCTCCTCGGCCGGAGATAAGACTCCATCTTCAATGGGTTTCTGAGTGATTGGATATATCATCTCGCCTTCCTTATGTTTTATCCGGGGCCTTGGATCAGCCCGACTATCAGCCTAGCCCAATGCCGGATTCCCGTCAAATTATTATGCGATTTCTCGGACTGCATGAAAAATGGCTTATTGCTACAAGGATCAGCTCCTTAAAATCAGCCGAGAATATCGCCAGTTCCTTATCCGTAATTTATCTATAAATTTGCCAAAACGGCGCTTTTATACTAGATTAAAGCTGTAAAGCTTGCATGAAAGCATTTTTTATTTCGATAAATCTAGGATAAACCGTAATGGACCAGGCACATATCAGGAATTTCTGCATTATCGCCCATATCGACCACGGCAAATCTACGCTGGCCGACCGTTTGATCGAGATGACGCACACGGTGGAAGATCGCAAGATGAAAGCCCAGCTCCTCGACCAGATGGATCTCGAGCGCGAGCGCGGCATCACCATCAAGCTGCAGCCGGTCAAGATGAACTATTCCTACCAGGGTAAAGACTATACGCTGAATCTCATCGACACCCCGGGACATGTGGATTTCACCTATGAAGTATCCCGGTCACTGGCTGCCGTCGAAGGGGCGGTCCTGCTCGTGGATGCTACCCAGGGTATCCAGGCACAGACCATCGCCAACTTGTATCTGGCGCTGGAGCAGGACCTCATCATTATCCCCGTCATCAACAAGATCGATATGCCGAGCGCGATGGTAGAAGAGACAGAGCAGGAAATCATGGACCTTATCGGCTGCAAGCGCGAAGAGATTCTCAGGATCAGCGCCAAGACGGGCGAGAACGTGGACAAGGTGCTCGCGCGCGTCATCGAAGAAGTCCCCGCCCCACAGGGCGACCCCGGGAGGCCGGCTCGCGCCCTCATCTTCGATTCGTATTTCGACAGCTATAAAGGAGTAGTCGCGCAAGTACGCATCATGGATGGAGATATCCGCATGAGCGATGCCATCGCCTTCCTGGGCACGGAAGCGGAATCGGAAATCCTCGAGATCGGCACCATTACGCCCGAACTCCGAAAGACCGAATCGCTCAAGACGGGCGAGATCGGCTATATCGCGACCGGCCTCAAGGACGTCGGCAGATGCCGCGTGGGCGACACCATCACCAATTTCCACGGCATCTTCGAAGAGGAGAACCGGGGCAAAGTGGAAGCGCTTCCCGGCTACAAGGAAGTCCGGCCGGTAGTCTTCGCGTCCGTCTATCCGATTGACGGCGCCGACTATCCGGCTCTTCGCGACGCGCTCGACAAATTGAAGCTCAGCGATTCTTCCCTTTCTTTCGAGCCGGAGAGTTCCACCGCCCTCGGCCGGGGGTTCCGCTGCGGCTTCCTCGGCATGCTCCATCTCGAAATCGTGAGCGAACGCCTCACCCGCGAATATGATATGAACCTCGTCGTTACTACGCCCAGCGTTTCCTATAAAGTTCTCCTGAAAACCGGCGAAGAGGAGATGATATTCTCCCCTGCCGGCATGCCCGACCCCAACCATATCGACTGGATCCAGGAGCCGTGGGCGAAGCTGGAGATTGTCCTTCCCGAGAGCAAGATCGGATCAGTGATGGCGCTTGCGGAAAGTTCTCGCGCCGCCTACAAGAGCACGAGCTATCTTTCTAAGGACCGCGTAATCCTCACCTATGAAGCGCCGCTCCTCAACGTCATCGTGGATTTCTATAATAATCTGAAAAGTATCTCGAGCGGCTACGCTTCCATGAGCTACGAGCCGATCGGATGGCAGACCGGCGACCTTATCAAACTTGATATCCTGGTCGCGGAAGAAAGAGTGGAAGCTTTCAGCCGCATCGTCCCGCGCGAAGACGCCCACACCGAAGGCAAGAAGATCGTGGAGAAGCTCAAGGACGTCATCCCGCGCCAGAATTTCGTGATCGCGCTCCAGGCCGCCATCTCCGGCAAGATCGTGGCGCGCGAGACCATCAAGCCTTTCCGGAAAGACGTGACCGCCAAGCTTTACGGCGGCGACGTCAGCCGCAAGAACAAGCTCCTCGACAAGCAGAAGAAAGGCAAGAAAAAGATGAAATCCATCGGCAAGGTGGACATCCCCCAAGAAGCCTTCCTCTCGGTGCTGAAGAAGGACTGAAAACGCAAAAAATACCCGGCATCCGTCGGGTTTTTCGATTTTTAGAAGACAGTGGAGCTTTTCCGTCTGTTATCTCATGTATCGCACTTCTAAGATGCAAGTATCGGGCTCGATCCGATGAAGCGCGTTATTCTGATCATAGAAGACATAATCTCCCATACCCGCATTCTGCAATTTGGCTACGAAAGTGACCTCTACCTCCAGTCCGCACTCCTCATAACGGATATAAGCGACCTCGCCCAGACGTCTCGGATCAATACGGACCCTGTCGGGGACCTCCCTGGCCTGGCCATTTACAAGTACCAACATCCATAAGAACCTCCTTATCTCTTCATACCATAGCCGGGATTTATTTGCAATAAGCCATTTATCGGTATAAAATGATATTGTCTTAAAAATTAACCTAATCGGAGAAAAATGAGTAAAAAGAACAGGAATAAGAATAAAGCGCAAGGAAATAAGATGGCGCCTGTGCCTGCCTCAGAGAATACATCCGCGACCACGCGACCCAAAGATGAGAAGGATGGGGATTTGGGGCGCGAATTCAAGAATCTTGCCACAACCGTCCTCTTTATCCTCTTGCTTCTCGCGGCTCTTTACTATTTTGACCAAAAAGACCAGATTCTCGACAAATGGACGGGATGGATATTCGGTCTATTCTAAATATAAGATATAAGCTCGCAAGATGGCGAAGCGAAACCGACAATTCGGCGACTGGGGAGAAAGGCTGGCGGAAAAATATCTGTCCGGCAGAGGTTATGAGGTATTGAGCCGGAATTTCCAGAGAAGATGCGGGGAAATCGACCTCATCTGCCGCAAGGATGACTCCTTGCACTTCGTCGAAGTGAAGACCCGGACTCTCCGGAGCGTCGAAAGATTCGGCCCTCCGCAAGACGCGGTCACCGGAGCCAAAAGACGAAAAATCATCGAGACAGCGCGCACTTATCTTTCCGAGAACGGCAGCGACACTGACACAGCCTGGCAGATAGACGTGGTATCCATCATCTGCACCGGCAGGGAAGAGGAAGCGCGGATCAATCTCATCGAGAATGCTGTCGGGGAAGAGTGATTTTTTGACTTAATGACCGCGTGTGTTAAAATTAGGTTTAATTCACTATCAACTAATCATAAATTATGGAAGAAGAAAAAAAAGAAGGGCTTGCCGCCCCCGCAGGAACCGCCAATGAAACCGAAGCGGAAAAAACTGCTGAGACGGATAAGAAGGAAGAGACCGTAGACGCTGAGACGGAAAAGAAGGAGACGGCGGATGCGGAAAAGCCGGAAGGGAGCTCCGCGACTGAGGCTTCCAAGAAGAACACCAAGCCTCTGAACAAGAAGTTCTTATCGCTGCTTATCCTCCTCGTGATTGCCGCCGTGGCATATTCCGGATACCAGAACGGAAAATTCGATAGTGTGCTGGGAATCCAGCGGACGATGACCATCGAAGAAGCCACCGCCTTCGTCAATGAGAATCTTGTCGCCGAAGGAGCTTCCGCCGCCGTCTCTTCGGTAACGGAAGAGAGCGGCCTGACTAAGCTTGAACTCACCATCGAAGACCAGGCATACACTATCTATCTGTCCAAGGATAAGAATCTCTTCTTCCCGCAGGCATATAGCATCTCCGAGATCCAGCAGCAGAAAGCCCAGGCGACTGCGGAGAAGGAAGCCGCATACCAGGAATCGCTTGCCCAGATCACCAAGAATGACAAGCCGGTCGTGGAACTTTTCGTGATGAGCCACTGCCCGTACGGCATCCAGACCGAGAAGGCCATCGTCCCGGCCGTCAAAGCGCTGGGCGACAAAGTGGATTTCCAGGTGAAATTCTGCGACTATGCGATGCATGACGAGAAAGAACTTAGGGAAGAGATGAACCAGTACTGCATCCAGACCGAGCAGAAAGACAAGTATATGTCTTACCTCGAGTGCTTCCTGGGCGACGGCGACGGAGCCAAATGCATCTCTCAGGTGGGAGTGGATGCTGCCGCCATGAACAGCTGCGTTTCACGCATCGACGGCCAGTACTCTATCATGGCCGGCTATGCCGACCAGAGCACCTGGGTGAACGGCACTTATCCTAAATTCCCGGTATATCAGACGGACGTAGACAAGTATCAGATCAGCGGCTCGCCTACATTGCTCGTGAACGGCACCGAGATATCCGGCGACCGTACTCCGGCTACCATGCTCAAGACGATCTGCGCGGGCTTCTCTGCCGCTCCGGGAGAATGCAGCCAGACCCTCAGCACGGCTGCCCCTTCCGCCGACTTCGGTTACGGCGAAGGCACCAGCTCAGACGCCAGCTGCGGATAAATCGACTATCTGAAAAACAGCCTTAGCGGCGACGCAAGGCTGTTTTTTTATGAAAAAGACATATCCAGAACAAGAAAAAACAGGCCTCGAGATCTTAGATCTCTCATCGGCCTGCCGATATTTTCCTCCTCATTCAGTCGTCTCCGCTGCCACGTCTTTTCGGCGGAATCACTTCGTATTTCTTCGGATCCCGGGAGATTTCCCAAAAGACGTTTTCCGCATCCTTCCAACTCCGCACCACGCCGCGCTCCGAACCTGCAGAGTGCGCGCTGCCGAAAAAGACGATGCCGGCCACAATTGAGTTTTCTTCCTCGCTACCGATTTTCCGTACTCCAAAATCATAAGCAGACTTCGGATGGGTAGAGATTACGATCTGCCCTTCTTTCTTAAGATAGGTTACCGAAATCCGTATCCCGTCCGGATAAAGACGAGCTACGCTTCTCGGCAATGCTTCACCGATTACATAAAGACCCACTAGTCCTTCTCGTCCCCTCAGTCCTTCTTTCATTTTTTTTCCTTCGACAGTCTTGCTATCCGATCCGCACGCGGCATTTTCTCCGCTTCCGTCCATCAAACACGTCTTCATCTATTCTTTCCTCCTTCTCTTTACTTACAAAGCCTGTAACTTCCCTGATTTTTCAGGTCTTCCTGCCACGCCCCCCCCCTGAAATCCGACAGAAAGTGGTTTTCTCCTGTTTTTTCCAAAACCGGAACAAACCGCTTCCCGCCGCGACCTTGCCAGGCTTTACGGGATTTTTCATCCTTGAATGCCTCTTTTCCAACGTACTATCTATATCGATTTTCAAACCGCATTCTAGCACCCTTTTATGACATAATCAACTTTTTCCGAGACGACCCTCGGACCCGTTCGAGATAGTCAGGATAAAAAATCAAGATGAGCTTCCTCACCTCGAATGTTCAATGCTGAGATTATTTATTTTTGTTTTCCCATTCTTCCCAGCCATCATAAACTTCTTTTATTATTTCTTTCCCATCCCAGATATATTTATAGAAGTAATCACATGTCCAAGACTGGGCATGGAATGTGACTGTTTGCCCTTCCTCGAGAAGCACCAATGCTTCACATGCCGCATGCCGCGCAACGGAGGCATCTCCGACACGGAGAATGGCCCCCGTAGTCCCTCCCTTGAAGACTTCCACGGTACCCCTACCGCCGATGCTGCTTCCGGCGCATAGCAAGCAACTATTATTCCGATCTTCTCCCGGAGAAATCTTTGCCGGAGTCCCTTCTCGATTGCATTTGAGAATAAACTCATTCTCTTTGAAAATATGCTTTTCGTCCGGCCTAATTCCTCCCGTTACGGGAAAGGATAGATTAACCTGGTGAAATCTTTTAGCCCCCAAATTTACCGTGCAGACAAGAGCGGCGGAAGGATTAGTTTCAAAACTCCAATGGTCCGAAAGTATCACATGTTTCATCGATTTCCTCCATATAATCTCAATCTTTATATGTATTTTCAATATACTGTCTTAAGAGTCTTGAAGCTTCTCAGTCTTCAAGACTTTTCTAAATCTACAAAATCAAATTTATAGGCTTGGAAAATTGTGGAGAGAAATTGAGTTAATAAACAATCTCTTTCTCTCCATTGAACATATGAGTTTATTTTTGTTTTTCCGGAAACCGGCTTGAGTTTAGATGCTCTTGGCGATTTCCTCGAAGACCCGCCGAGCGTCTTCGACAGTCATCTCAATGCCACGAGGCGATCCGCATGCTTTGGAATGCCCGGCAAATTCGATACCGGCAATCGTCTGCCCACCGAATCCATAAGCAGACCCAGGCGAACAATAAACAGAAATCGCTTTGAAGTGATCCCTGTGAACCACAACGATTTCGACCCCATCCTCGTAGGGACGGGATGGATCCAAAGGATCCTGTACTCCAATACTCCAAAAACCCACCTTGCCGGAAGCGGAAAGTGCTTTTCGGCATTTTT
>CAZDCJ010000022.1:0-18322 GCA_964503935.1 uncultured Candidatus Saccharibacteria bacterium | reverse complement strand
GTATTTCCCGTCACCGAAGTATCATAGGCATAACAAGCTACCCAGTCGATATCCAGCTGCGCCCTGGCGCCGGGTGCCGCATAAGGACCGATTATCGAAGATTCATTCTGCAGTATCCAATGCATAAGGATATCCGGAACCCTGCTTGAAGTGGTGCCTATAAGATTACCGTCCATATAGAATTTTACCAGATTTGGCGTCCATTCTATAGCTGTCGTGTGCCACTCCGTCCATCTAGCCGAGGTGGGAAAATTGCCTCCGCCAGGATGAGTAAAAGCGCTGATTGTCGCGCCATAATCATTTTCTGGATAATCTATCTCATATCCGCCACGATAAAAAAGATGCGCGCTCTTGAAGCCAGGCTCATAATGAACAACTTTGAAACGCTCCACATAACGGCCGTATCTCTGATCCATGCATTTCCTAGGCACTACCGTAGCTACATGATTATCTCCTCCCGTACTCGGCCGAAACATATTTATATGCATAGCCCCATTGCTGACCGAAACCACATCTTCGGGATGATAAGTGCCGCCAAAAGGAGCGCCGGTATTGCCGCCTGCTCCGGATTTCGCAGTATCCGGCCAGACATTCGGATAAGCCCACCAGTTGTCAAAATATTCGGGGTAAGACCGCAGTCCGCCGCAATAGGCTTGCGGCGTATCGATATTGTGATTGCAGTCACTGAACGCGCCCAGAGGAACCGTACCTGCGAAATCATCCGAGAACACCATCCTCCAACCATCAAGGTTGCCGGCAGGGACATTCTCTCCGGAAAAAGTTTCGCCGTGGGCGGACGCTCCCTGTAAGATCGAGACGCATATAAGGACCAGTGAACAAAGATATACGCACTTTAAAGCTTTCATCTGTGTTTATTAAATTAGCTGTTTAAGCAAATTATGATTCTCTCACAAGTCCTCAGGGGAGATCTGGGGCATCCTCGGAGATTTTCCATACAGCCGTTTTTCGTCCGAACCCGCTCCAAAGACCGGACGAGCCTATTCTGATTTTAACCGCTAAAAGATTTATCTGTAAGCCGGATCTCATGGGACACAATCGCGCTAAGAGCGCTTGAAAGTACACTCGTCAAGCCACCGCAGCCGCTTCCTCTTTCTTGATAGTTTCCTTCACTTCCTTGGCCATTTCTTGGGCCACTTTCGGATTATCTTTGAGGAACTTCTTGCTCGCTTCCATGCCTTGGCCGAGCTTCATTTCTTTGTAATTGAACCACGCGCCGCCCTTCTTGGCCACGCCGTGCTCCACTGCGACGTTGAGAAGGTCGCCGGTGTAAGAGATGCCTTCATTATACATGATGTCGAACTCCGCTGTCTTGAAAGGTGCCGCCACTTTGTTCTTGACCACTTTAGCTTTGACGCGGTTGCCGATGATGTTCTCGCCCTGCTTGATCTGCGCGGCCTTGCGCACCTCGATGCGCACCGAAGAATAAAACTTGAGCGCGTTGCCCCCGGTGGTAGTCTCCGGGTTGCCGAACATCACACCGATCTTCATACGGATCTGATTGATAAAGATGACCGTACAATTGGATTTGCTGACGATGCCGGTAAGCTTGCGAAGCGCCTGGCTCATGAGCCGGGCCTGTAGCCCCATGTGCGAATCGCCCATCTCCCCTTCGATTTCCGCGCGCGGCGTAAGGGCCGCCACCGAATCAATGACAATCACATCCACCGCATTGGAACGAACCAATGCTTCCACTATCTCGAGCGCCTGCTCCCCGCTGTCCGGCTGAGAGACGATTAATTCCTTGGTATTAACTCCGATACGCTTGGCATACTCCGGATCAAGCGCGTGCTCCGCATCCACGAATGCGGCCGCCTCTCCCCGCTTCTGGGCTTCGGCGACGACATGGAGGGTAAGGGTGGTCTTGCCGGAGGACTCCGGACCATAGACCTCGATGATCCTTCCCTTCGGGATCCCGCCGCCTAGCGCGATATCCAAAGAGATGGAACCGGTGGAGATAAAATCGACATCCATCGATTTGGCTTCTCCCAGCTTCATGATCGAACCTTCGCCAAAACGGCTCTGGATATCCTCCAGAGTATCTTTGAGCGCCTTTTCCTTCTTGTCCAGATTCGGCGCTTCAGTCTTTTTGTCGTCTTCTTTTTTAACCATAAGTTTGAATTAGATTTTTATCTATATGGAATTTAATTGATGTCCTATCAATCCGTTCCCATCCCTTCCTGCGCCTCGCTTTCGGTCTCAGGCGTGATATCCCCTCCGCCGATTTCCTCCTCTTCCGTAATTCCTTCCACTCCCGCCGCCGAAGCATTCGCTCCCAAGACCGAACCCAGGTTCTCTTTGGCCGGACTATCCGTCGGCGTCTCTTCGACGAATTCGACACTGTCCCCCGATTCCGTCTCCTCCTCTCGGATTTCCTTCACCAGGATCTTCTCTGCCGGCGGCGCTTCGTAAATGATATTGATTTCCCGCCGGTCTATCCGGTCAAACCTGTTCCTGGCTTCCACCACCAGCAGGTTCCTTCCTTCGGCAAGCGTAATCTTCTGGCTGAACCGGCCTTCCGCTCCCACACTGATTTCCTGGCCGTTTATCTCAAGGATGGCATCGTCCTCCGTCTTACCGCTTACCCACAGCTCTTTCTCCGTCACTACTTCGTCCGCCGCCGGGCTTTCGATGAAAAGATACGGCTTGGAATTGAATGAATTTATCTGGTGCATGAAATAATAACCCAGTACTACGATGATACAGAGGCTGCCTCCTATGGTAAGGATGCGCGGCGTCACCGAGAAACGCTCCTTCCAGCCACCGAGATGATTTGCCTTCTTCTCCTTTTTCTTCTTGTTTTCTTCTTCGGAGACATAGGATATCTCGTGATTATAGATCCGGATGAGCTGCTGAGCATCCACACCCAACGAGCCGGCATAGCTCTTGATGAATCCTCGTACATATACCGGCGGCGGGAGAAGGGCGTAATCCCCTTTCTCCAGCCCCTCCAGATAGTCATGCCTGATGCCGAGCTTTTTGCTGAGCCCCCCGAGATCAAGTCCGAGCTCCTCGCGTTTACGTCGGAGACAGTCTCCGACGGTAATGGTCTCGACGATCGGCCGGGCTTTGAATTTATTCTTAAACATAACGCTTCGTATTAAACTGATCTAATTTTCTTCCTCCTCGAAATCATCCTCCCCCGCCGCAGCCCCTTCGACATACACTTCCCGCGGCTTGGCCCCCTGATTGGGACCGATGGCGCCCCGATCCTCCATCAGATCCAGAAGTCGCGCCGCGCGCGCATACCCTACCCGTAGCCGCCGCTGCAGGAGCGAGGCAGATGCCTTACCCGCATTCTTTACCACCTCCAGCGCATCGTTATACAGATCATCTTCCACATCGCTGTTCTCGGCCATGGGATCGGAGCCGAATCGCTTGCTCTCCACGATCTCATTGTTATATTCCGGCTCTTCCTGCTTCTGGGCTTTGATGAAATCTACCAGTTTGCGCACTTCTTCTTCCGAGATGAAGACTCCCTGGATGCGCTTGGGCTTATTTGCATCACTAGAGAGATAGAGCATGTCCCCGTTGCCGAGTAGTTTCTCCGCCCCGCTGGCATCCAAGATGGTACGCGAATCGATCTGGCTTGCCACGCAGAAAGCGATGCGCGTGGTGATGTTCGCCTTGATGAGGCCGGTAATGACCTCGACCGAAGGCCGCTGCGTGGAAAGCACGAGATGGATGCCGATAGCCCGTGCCATCTGCGCGAGGCGCACCACCACCGCTTCCATCTCCCGACCGTGCGTGGCCATGAGGTCAGCCATCTCATCGATGACGATAATGATATACGGCAACGGATCCTGTTCGGGAAACCTGTCGCTCTTTACCGCCTCGTTGTACGATTCGATATTACGACAACCGAACTTGGAAAGAAGGTCATAGCGGTTCTCCATCTCTTTTACCGCCCACTTGAGCGAATTGATCGCCTTATCCGGGTCGACGATGACCGGCGCCAGAAGGTGCGGAATGTCGTTGTAAGGAGTAAGCTCCACGCGCTTGGGATCGATCATGATGAATTTCAACTCTTCGGGGGAATTTTGGAAGAGGAGCCCCGTAATAAGGGTATTGATACAGACCGTCTTGCCGGATCCCGTAGAACCCGCGATCATGAGGTGCGGCATCTTGGCGATATTGGCGATTACCGAACTGCCCGCCACGTCGCGCCCCAAGATCATGCTGAGGTTGGACTTGCGGCTCCGGAACTCCGGAGACTCCAGGATCTTCTTGAGCGTGACCATCGCCACTGTCTGGTTTGGAAGCTCTACCCCTACCCAGCTCTTGCCGGGAATAGGCGCCTCGATACGGATAGTGCGAGCGGCCAATGCCAGCGCCAGGTCGTTCTGCAGCGCCGTGATACGCGATAGTTTCACGCCCACCGAAGGCTTCAGCGTATATTGGGTCACCGTGGGTCCGACATTCACCTCTCCCATTTCCACCTCGATGCCGAAATTGGCAAGCGTGCGCTTGATGATATTGGAATTGGCCTGGATATCTCCGCTGGTCGGCTCACTGTCCGAACCGTTGAGAATATCCGCCATCGGCAGTTTCCAGTTATTCTTCCTGTCGGCAGGACGATTGACCGCCACTTCCTCTTCTCCGGTGATTGCCGGGCTGCCGGCTGTCTTAGTCTCCTTCGTTTCCTCCTTAAGAGAAGACGCTTCGGGCTTGTCTTGTCCCATCGTCTTTACGGAAAAAGCCGGCAGAATTTCCGGCGCAGGTATGCCCGACATGGCTTCCGGAGCCTTCTCATCCTTCTTACCCTTCCCGACAAGCTTTCCTGCGATAGACCCCAAAATTCCCGGCTTCCCTTCATCCGCTTCCTTACCTGAAATCTGTACCGGCCTGCCATCCTTCCCTTGCGATGACGAAGCCACCATTGCCGGAGGCCTGAAGAAGGCAAGTATCTCGATGAGCGAAATCTGGAAAGTAAAGATGATAGCCGCGCTGAGAAGCGCGAAAGAGATTACCACGCCGCCCCATTTTCCTACCAGAGCGACCAGGACCCACGCGACCGCTGCTCCTACCAGGCCGCCCCCGTTTCCTGCGCGCGCCTCGAGGAACATCGTATCACGCGGAAAGGAAAGATGAAAAAAAGAAAGAAGAGCCAGCACGAGAAGAAAGATACCGATAAAGTATGATTGGCTCTTGAAAAGAGTCTCGGACTTTATGACTTTCCATCCCCAGATAAAAAGGACAAAGGGAAAGAAGACGAAACCGTAGCCAAAAAGGACGCGGGTGGATTCCTTTATATCCGCCCCGAGCGTTCCGGAAAGAGAAAGGAAGCTGAGTATGCTGATAGCTCCTAAGGCGAACAGGAATATCCCGAAGATATCTTTCTTGACTCCGTCTGCCAGCTGCACGCGCGGTACATCCACCCGGAGATCGCTGCCCTTTTTCTTACGCTTTTGTCTTCCCATATCGAAAATCGCTTAGGTTATTACCATCTAAGTATAGCGCAAAACGGCATCTTAAGCAAAGAAACGACAGATTCAGATTGACATATCCCCATATATCTTACGCAGTAAAAACAAGACGATGCATTGCCTCGTATGAGTGCGGCAAAAGGGGGGAAAGAGAACGGCAAACATCATCAGTGCCACACGATGGCTTGGGTGCGCATCGGTAAAGACGTCGCAATGCGACGTCTTTACCGATGATAGATGCACCATTCCAACAGCGTCTTGTCTCTGATCTCTCATCTTGTCGGTAAGAAGCGAAAGCAGTCCCTTCACTTCCGCCTGCGCGGATTATACGATCATAGGAATTATCCTGCCATGCGAAATTATTCCCATTCGCCCTGATAGCTCTCGTACAAGCCGATTTATAGGAACCGATGATTGATGAAAGCGTTCTTTTTCCCTAATTCTGGAATTTGCGACCATTCGTACCATCCGTAGAGGTAAGGCATGCCTTACCCTCACCCTGCCCTTGTAAAAACAAGGCATTGAATGCCTTGTTTTTATGGAAAATTATTGCTGCGTTTCGTCTTCCAGCTCGATATCCGTACCGCCAAAGCCGCGGGCGTAGCCCGTTCCGGCCGGGATGAGCCGTCCGATGATGACGTTCTCCTTGAGACCGCGGAGCTTGTCCACCTTGCCGGAAGTCGCCGCTCCGATAAGGACGCGCGCCGTTTCCTGGAAAGAGGCCGCGGAGAGGAAGCTCTCGGTCGCGAGCGACGCCTTAGTAATCCCGAGAAGGAGCTGCTCAGCCTTGGCCGGTTCTTTCTTCTTGTCGGTAACACCCGGATGTTCTTCATTCCATTTCTCCACCACCTCATTGGCATCGGCCAGCTGGGCTTTCTCGATGACATCCCCGATCAGAAGATCGGTATCGCCCGGGTCGATGACGCGCATACGGGACAACATCTGCTTGATGATAATCTCGATGTGCTTGTCGTCGATAGCCTCACCCTGTGAGGTATAGACCTGCTGGACTTCCTTGATGATATAGCGCTTGACTTCCTCGATGCCCTTGAGCTCGAAGAGTTCATGGATATCGACGTGGCCTTCGATCAGCTGCTGGCCGGCCGTCACCAGGTCGCCTTTATTCACCAAGGTCGCGATGTCGCTATCCACGGTGTAGCTCTTGATCGGTTCGCCCTCTTCGCCCTTCTTAGATTCCAGATTCAGGTATTCAATCTTGATGGTCTTCTTGTCTCCAATCCTCTCGATGTCTGCCACCTTACCGTCCACATCAGAGATGATAGCCTTGCCTTTCGGCAGCCGCGCTTCGAAGATTTCTTCCACACGGGGGAGACCTTGGGTGATGTCTTTTCCGGCCACACCTCCGGAGTGGAAGGTCCTCATAGTGAGCTGAGTACCCGGCTCACCAATGGCCTGGGCAGTGACGATTCCGACCGCCTCGCCGATTTCCACCAGATTGTTCTTGCCGAGGTCATGGCCATAGCACTGCTGGCAGCAGCCGCGGCGAGTCTTGCAACTTACGAGGCTGCGCACCCTCACTTCCTTGATGCCTGCCGCTTCCACGATCTTAGCTTCATCCTTAGTGATCTGGACGCCCTTTTCTACCAGGAGCTTGCCCGTTTCCGGATCCTTGATGTTTTCCAGCGCCGTACGCCCCGCGATGCGGTCCTTGAGGCTGCGGCCGAGATCCAGATGCTCATCGGCATAGACGAGCGTGCCTTCAGTGTCCCCGCAATCCGGTTCCGTCACGATGACATCCTGTGCCACGTCCACCAGCCGGCGAGTAAGATACCCGGCAGTAGAGGTACGGAGTGCGGTGTCCGCCATACCCTTCCGGGTACCGTGAGTAGAGATAAAATATTCGAGTACGTTGAATCCTTCCTTGAAGGAGCTTTTGATCGGAAGCTCAATAGTCTCACCGCTAGGGTTCACGACCATCCCTTTCATACCGGCCATCTGCGTGACGACCGCCCAGTTGGAGCGCGCTCCGGAACTGATCATGTAAGAGACGGAAGCGTCGGCCCCGATGGTTTCCGGAATCGATTTGGAAATCTCGTTCTTGACACTATTCCAGATCTCGATGGTCTTCAGCTTCCTTTCCTTATTAGTAAGGAGGCCTTCCTCGTATTGACTCTTGATCTCTACCACCTTCTTGTCCGCAGCCTCGAAAAGCTGCTTCTTGATAGTCGGGATCTTGAGATCATCCATGCCCCAGCTGATTCCGGACTTGGTAGAATATTTGTAACCCAACGCTTTCACGGCATCCGCCAGTTCCACGGTCTTTTCGCGTCCGACCTTGATGTTGGCCTGGGCCATGAGAGCCTTGAGAGCGCTTGAATCCATGACTTTGTTCACGAACATGAGCTCCGGCGGCAAGATCTTATTGAAGATGATCCGTCCGACACTCGTATCGAAGAGCTTGCCGTCGTTGGTGTCGCTATCGGTATTCCAGCAGTTCTCGCGCAATTTGATTTCGGCCTGGATACTGAGGATACCGAGTTCGTAAGCCAGCACCGCCTCTTCGAAAGTATTGAAAGCCATCCCTTCGCCTTTCGCGCCCGGGATGATCTTGGTAATGTAGTAGCAGCCCAGCACGATGTCCTGGGAAGGATACACGATCGGATCTCCGGTCGCCGGTTTGAGGAGGTTCTTGGCCGAGAGCATGATCTCGTTGGCCTCGGTCTGCGCTTCCACGGTGAGCGGCAAATGGACCGCCATCTGGTCTCCGTCGAAGTCCGCATTGAACGCCTTACACACCATCGGATGGAGCTGGATAGCCTTGCCTTCGATGAGCACCGGATGGAAAGCCTGGATAGAGAGCCGGTGGAGGGTAGGCGCGCGGTTGAGGAGCACTGCCTTATTCTGGATCACTTCTTCCAAGATATCCCACACTTCGTTGTCCGCCTGCTCGATGAGCTTGTTGGCGCTGCGGATATTGTAAGCGTGGCCGCGTTCGATAAGCTCCTTCATCACGAACGGCTTGAAAAGCTCGAGTGCCATAGTCTTCGGAAGTCCGCATTGGTCGAGACGAAGAGTCGGACCGATGACGATGACCGAGCGCGCCGAATAGTCCACGCGTTTTCCAAGGAGGTTCTGACGGAACCGTCCCTGCTTGCCTTTCAGCATGTCCGCGAGGGATTTGAGCTGCCGCTTCTTCCCGGTAGCCGCCATGGTCATCTGCCCCTTACGGGCGCTGTTGTCGATAAGAGCATCCACCGCTTCCTGGAGCATGCGCTTTTCGTTGCGCGCGATCACTTCCGGCGCCCCGAGCGCGATCAGCTTCTTGAGGCGGTTGTTGCGGTTGATGACGCGACGGTAGAGATCGTTAAGATCCGAAGTCGCAAAACGGCCTCCGTCGAGCTGTACCATCGGCCTGAGATCCGGCGGGATTACGGGCAATACGGTAAGGCACATCCACTGCGGATGGATACCCGCCTTGATAAATCCCTGCACGAGACGCAAGCGTTTCATGGTCTTCTTCTTCTGCACGGAGCCGTCCGGCATGTTCTTGACTTCCTTCTCCAGCCTGGCCCCCATCTTCTTCAGATCCACCTGCGCGAGGGCGTGCTGGATGGCTTCCGTCCCGATTTCCGCCTTGAAGACGGAAGCATACTTGAGCGAAAGGTTACGGTATTCGATTTCCGAAATAACGGTGTTATTCTTGATGTTCTTCACCTCTTCCTTGGCCTTGTCGCGCGCCGCCTTGAGATTCTCGATATCCTTGGTGGTCGTCTTGTTCTTATCCGCCTTCAATCTGGCCTTGTACTCTCCGTCAATCTGATCGATGATGCTCTTCTTCTCTTCCTCGTTCACTTCGGTGATGAGGTAGCTTGCGAAATACACCACTTTCTCGAGGTCCTGGACTGACATATTGAGCATGAGTCCTACGCTCGACGGGATGCCGCGCAAGAACCAGATATGCGAAATCGGCACAGCCAGCTTGATGTGCCCCATCCGCTCGCGTCGCACGATAGATTTGGTGACTTCGACGCCGCACTTGTCACAGACCACGCCCTTGTAACGGATGCGCTTGTATTTGCCGCAGTAGCACTCCCAGTCTTTGGTCGGACCGAAGATCCGCTCGCAGAAGAGCCCTTCCTTTTCCGGCCGCTGGGTACGATAGTTGATGGTCTCGGGCTTCATAACCTCCCCGTGAGACCACTCCAAGATCTCCTCCGGGCTGGCAAGCTTCAGCCGTACCGCTTCGAAATCCTCTACTTTAGTATTGATAGACATATGCTTGAAATTTAAGGTTATTTATTAGAAGTCCTTCCCTGCTTCCTCGTCGTCCGCGAATTCCGCGTCATTCAAATCGGCGTACGGGATGTTTTCTTCTATCTCGTCTACCGGATCTTCTTCAGCTTCCTGGATTGTCTTGTCCTCTACCACATTCTCCGGCATGTTCTCCGCATCCAGCGTCTCTTTGATGCCGTTCGGGACCACGCCCTCTTCCTCATCCTCTTCCACTTTCTTCTCGCCGATAAGCTCGACATTGAGCGCGAGCGCCTTGAGCTCGTTCACGAGGACGTGGAAAGAAGCCGGCACGTGCGGGCTCTTGATCTCCTCGCCTTTTATGATAGATTCATAAGCCTTGGAGCGGCCCAGCACATCATCGGATTTGATGGTCAGGACTTCCTGCAGGGTGTGCGCGGCGCCGTAACCTTCCAGCGCCCACACTTCCATCTCTCCGAATCTCTGGCCTCCGAACTGCGCCTTTCCGCCGAGCGGCTGCTGGGTGATGAGCGAGTACGGACCGATTGATCGCATGTGGATCTTGTCTTCCACCAAGTGATTGAGCTTAAGGATGTAATTTATCCCGACCGTTGCCTTGTTGTCGAATTTCTCTCCGGTGCGGCCGTCATAGACGTCCACCTTCCCGTCTTCCGGGAGTCCAGCCTTGCGAAGTTCCGCCTTTATCTCCTCTTCCGTCACGCCGTCCAATGCCGGGCAAGCCGCCTTGTATCCCAGTCTCTGTCCGGCCCAGCCGAGATGCGTCTCGAGGATCTGGCCGATGTTCATACGAGAGGCCACGCCCATAGGATTAAGGATGATGTCCACCGGCGTCCCGTCTTCGAGATACGGCATGTCTTCCTGCGGCAATATGGTAGAAATGACGCCTTTGTTCCCGTGGCGTCCGGCCAGCTTATCACCTACCGAAATCTTGCGAAGCTGCGCCACGCTGACCTGGATGGTCTTGATGACTCCGGTCGAGAGCTTGTCGCCCTGTTCGCGGGAGAATATCTTCACGTCGATGACCTTGCCCTGTTCCCCATGCTGGAGATAGAGAGAGGTATCCTTCACGTCGCGTGCCTTCTCGCCAAAGATGGAACGGAGCAGCCGTTCTTCCGCCGTAAGGTCGCTCTCCCCTTTCGGAGTGATCTTGCCCACCAAAATATCGCCTGAGCGGACTTCCGCGCCGATGCGGATGATGCCGTCTTCGTCCAGGTTCTTGAGCTTGTCTTCACCGATATTCGGGATGTCGCGAGTCACCACTTCCGGACCTAGCTTCGTGTCGCGGATATCGATGGAAAAATCCTCGATATGGATGGAACTGAACTTGTCGTCCTCCACCACGCGGCTGGAAATGATGATAGCGTCTTCGAAATTGCACCCGCCCCAGGAGAGGTAAGCCACGAGGAGGTTCTGGCCCAATGCCAATTCGCCGTGGTCAGTCCCGGCCCCGTCCGCGAGGATCTCGCCCCGCTTCACCTTCCTGCCCTTTTCCGTACGGACTTTCTGCGTGATGCAGGTCGCCGCGTTGGAACGGATGAAATTATATAGATTGTAGTCGCGCAGATTACCGTCTTTCTCCTTTATAGTGATATGGGAGCCGTCCGCCTCCACCACTTCACCCGGCTCTTTTGCCAGTATCACATGGCCGGAATCTTCCGCCGCCTTCCTCTCCATGCCGGTCCCGACATACGGAGAATCCGGCTTGATACAGCAGACCGCTTGGCGTTGCATGTTCGATCCCATCAGCGCGCGGTGCGCGTCGTCGTGCTCGAGGAACGGGATGAAAGCAGTCGCGACCGAGATGGCCTGTTTGGGCGAGACATCCATATAATTGATATCTTCCGGCTCGGTAAGCCCTGGATCGCCTTTGATACGGGCCTGCACTTCTTTCTCGGTGAATTTCCCTTTGACGTCCAACGCCACGGAAGCATGCGCGATGATAGATTCTTCTTCCTGAGCCGCGTCAAGATAGACGATATCGTCCGTCACTTTTCCCTTAGATACCTTGCGATACGGAGTCTCGATGAAACCGTAGTCATTGATATTGGCGAATATGGAAAGATGCCCCACGAGACCGATGTTCGGGCCTTCCGGGGTCTGGATCGGACAGATGCGTCCGTAGTGGCTGTGATGCACGTCGCGCACTTCAAATCCCGCCCGTTCGCGAGTAAGTCCGCCCGGACCCATCGCCGACAGACGGCGTTTGTGCTCGAGCTCGGCGAGCGGGTTCACCTGGTCCATGAACTGGCAGAGCTGCGAAGACATGAAGAACTCGCGGATGACCGAGATAAGGGGTCTGGTGTTGATGAACTGCGCCGGCGTCGCCGTGGTAGGATCGATAGTGCTCATGCGGTCCTTCACGTTGCGCTCCAGTCTCATGAAACCGAGACGGAACCTTTCCTGGATGAGCTCGCCGACAGTCCGCACGCGTCGATTGCCCAAGTGATCGATGTCGTCGGCCACGGCCTTGGGCGAATTATTGAGACGGATGATCTCCTTTACGGTCAAAATAAAATCCTCGGCCCGGAAGACCCTGTTCTCAATCGTATCCGCGACTTCAGTCTTCAGCCGCTGGTTGATCTTGTGTCTTCCGACCTTCCCGAGGTCATATCTGTCGAACTTATAGAACATCCCTTCGATGAGCTGTTTGGCATTGTCGGCGGTAGCCATATCCCCCGGCCGGATGCGCTTGTATATCTCGATGAAACCTTCGGCCTGGGATTTGGCCGCGTCCTTCTTGATAGTTTCCTGGATGAATTTGGTGCTGCCGGTATCGGCATCCTTGAACAATTCCAAAATCTCCTCGTCAGTGCCGTAGCCTAGGGCCCGGACTAGCGAGGTCACTGCTATCTTTCTCTTCTTGTCGATGCGGACATAGATCACGCCGCTGTTGTCAGTCTCGACTTCCAGCCAAGCCCCGCGGTTCGGGATGAACTTGGCGCCGAAGTAACGATGGTCTTCCTTCTCCGCGCTAAGATAGAAAAAGACACCCGGAGATTTGATGAGCTGGCTGACGACCACCCGCTCTACTCCGTTGATGATGAAAGTTCCCCGGTCGGTCATGATTGGGAATTCGCCGAAATATACTTCCTGCTCGCGCGTATCCTTGGTAGTCTTGTTGTAAAACTTGACCTTGCACCGGAGCGGCGCCTCATAAGAAACGTTCTTCTTCTTAGAGGTCTCTTCGTCGTACTTGGGCTTATCGAGATAATAGTCGAAGAAATCAAGTTCCAATTCTCCGTTGAAACTCACGATCGGAGAGACTTCCTGGAGAAGCTCCTTGAGACCATCCCGGATGAACCAATGGTAAGAATCAAGCTGGGTTTCGATGAGATAAGGCGGATCCATCACTTCATTGATCTTGCGGAAAAACTTCCTTTCGGTCTGAGGGACTGGGATCGTTGTCTTTGGCATAGTGTTGAAGTTATATTTGTGAAAAACGTTTTCAACAAAAGAACATATATAGGGTAAAAATGCAAGGATTAGCCTTTATTTTTGGCTTATTTCAGGCAATTTTCAGCAATCTTTTCCGAACACAAAAAACACGCAGATACAGCAATTGCTGTAAAAGCAACTTTTCACCCTTACTTCCTACTCTTTTTTACCATAAACTTAAACTCATACTGAGCGTTAAACTCCATTATAATTGATATGCCGAGGTTGTCAATAGGGGTTCGCAGGTACGTTTATGGACTCATATCCTTAGGATCGGACACGAGTGATTGAGCTATTTGTAACACTAGCCTTAGACTCTTTATGAGAAGATTATAGCATACATTCATTTTTTGGGAAATAGTCTCCTTCAAAAGAAGACATTCGGACAGCATCCAGGCGAATATGGATATAAGAAACGGATTATTCCTCCTCCAGCGCGAAATCCATCACTCTGGAAATAACCTCTCCCGTCTGCCAGGCGGTAAATCCGCATAGGCCGGTACCGTCGATATTTTCCAGCCTCATATCCTGCCATCTTCCCTTACGGGCAAAATAAGGAGAATCGCAAACGAAGCTCACTTTCCCGATCTTCTTCGGCGGGATATGGCTACGCCCCAGAAGCGCATCCAGCTTGATGAAAAGCTTCGAGGAGAGATCGCGCTTGTCTTCCCAGGCGCTTTTTCCCAACACCCGGCCGTCGTCGCCGATGAGACGGACTTCTGCCTGATTTCCGGTTACCATGATAATGATTTCCATCATACTAAAAGACATAGATTATTATTCTCTTCTCTTCTCTTCCATTATCACCAATCCGGCTTTCTCCCTTCTTAAAGAGACAAACCCCCGCCCCGAAGGGCGAGGGAATATATATGGATATATCGAGTCGGCAAAGACCGGACGGGTCTGCTGATATCATTCGTCCGCATCTTCTTCGTCATCCTCGCCTCCCATATCCGCGAATACATCCTCACCGGTATCGGAAGACGGATTATCCCAAGGTGCGCTCGTTTCTTCATCCCTATCTTCATCTCTGTCCTCTTCCTTGCCGCCATTTGCGATCAGCTCCTCCACGCTCTTGATAGCTTCTTTTAGACCTTCGTTATCCGGATTGAATTCTTCCACGGCCTTGAATTCTTCCAGAGCCTGGGTGTAGTTCTTCTCTTCCTTGTAGATAGCACCCAGGATATAACGGGCATCGGCATTGTTAGGATCCACGTTTTCCGAGATGACCTGAGCGAGCGCGCCCTTGGCCTTGTCCGTCGCGCCTGCATTATAATACATTCTACCGATTTCGACAGCTTCCGCCACACTCAGATTATTCATCTGGCTAGCCTTGTCTACCTGCTCGAGCATCTTGTCCCCGTCCCTTTCATCGGAATAAACAAGGGCGAGCTGGAGCGCCGTAGCAGGATAATTGTCCTTGAGCTCCTGGGACTTGAGCAGGGCTTCTTTGGCTTTTGCCAAGTCGGCCTTCTTGTCTTCTTCCTTCTCATCCTCCCCGTATTTAGCAAGATAAAGCTTGCTAAGCTCGGTCAGGAGAACCGGGTCGGTAGGAGCGAGTGCGATCGCTTTCTCATATCCTTTGATCGCCCATTCATCTCCGCCTTCCATGCCAAGCTCATCGATCGTCTTATAGATAAAGCTGTAATTCTCCCACAGGAGCATGTTGTTAGGAGAGACCTCCACAGCCTTGGAAGCATAAGTAAGAGCATTGTTCGCCTGGACGGTAATCTGGTTGAGAGTATCCTGATCGTCCTTGTTGAGTCCGATCAGATAGTATACCCGCGAGAGGTAGACACCGGAGAGGCCGGCGGGATAATCCCCCTTATAAGGATTCAGATTTATGATTTCTTCCAGTTTCGCGCCATCCAGATTTTGCGGCTCAGCCGAACTGATAGCTTCCACATATTTGGCTTCCGCCCGGAAGATCTGGATGCCCAGTGCCATCGAAGTCGAGCATATCAGGATGACCAGCACCCCGAAGACGGAAAGCGCCCCGCCGGACATACCCTTGCCCCGGATATCAAAGGTGATCGTCTCGCTTTTGTACTTGCCGTCTGAAAGCATAAGCTTGCCGGCCGAAGCGATAGCGAGGAAGAGCACAAACAAGAACTTGAGTACCGCCGTCTCGAAGAACAGGAATTGGAAGAACAGCAGCGAAAGGAAAGCTACCAAGAGGAATTCCCCGCTCTTTTCCAGCTTCATCGTCTTTGCGAGAAGAAGGAAAGCGAGAACGGCCAAGATACAATAAGCCAGGAACCCCAGGAGTCCGATAGTGGAGATCTTCTCCAGGACCTCATTGTAGGCCTTATTGAACCCCAGCGTCCAGTTGCCGCTATAATTGAAATCGACAGACTTGTACTTGAAGAAATCGTAATAATAGGTTCCCAATCCCGAGCCAAGGATCGGACGTTCGGCCAGGCTGGAAGTCGCGATGCTGATCGCTTCCCCAGTACCGAAACCCTTCTGCACGCTGGTTTCCATGTTGCTCATATCGACATGAAGAGCTTCCCGGACCATGCTTCCGATAGAGGAAGTATCCCCCATCGATACCTTACCGAGCATGATCCCATTAAGGTTCACGCTCGAGATGAAGAATAAAGAAGAAAAGATCATGAGAAGCGGGATGAGAGACTCGGCCCCGTGAGCGGCCTCCTCTTTCTTGCTGGCTCCGTTCAAGAATACCAGCGCCACGCACATGATGAAGATAATGAGATAGACTACCGGCCAGTCGATAAGGAGAAGGTTTGCCAGGATCATGATCGCAGTGAAAATGTCCGCCACTTTCCTCATCCGGCCAAGACCGGAGGAAGAGATATCATACAGGACGACAAACAGCATCACCAGAAGATAGATCGCGAACGCATGCGCGTATCCGCTCACCAGGCTGAAGCCCGCGACTGCTCCGCCGAAACCAGGCAACTCGGTAAAACCGAAATAGTATGGCAACGCGATCAGAGACGCCAGGAGCGCGGAGTAGACGAGGGCGCCTACCGATTTCCTGATGACCCGGTTCGCTCCCCTCGCAGATGCCACTGCCATGAACACCATGTAGAAGACGAACAGTCCCACATAAAAGACGAATGAGTCGGAAAAGTTGCCGCTATATCCCCAGATGCTCGAAGGAGTATCGACACTGAAAAATACAGAGGCGAGCATCACCAAGAGATAGAATAGGAAAGATATCGTAAGGATAGATTTCGAAAAAGTTATCCTCTTCTTCACGAAGATGCTGTCGAGCGCCCAGATAAAGAACAGGACGACCGAACCGAAGACCAAGAGGAAAGACTTGTTGAATTCATACACTTCGACCGAGAAGGGCAATATGAATAGTGGCATAAGGAAGATCAAGAGGTATACCCCGTATTCGGTCAGCTTGTCGAGAATACCCGAGGTCTTCGGATCGGCACTTTGCCTGATCGGCCCTTTTTCCCGGACAGGTTCGGCTTCAACCTTGAAGGTCCCGGCGTCAAAATCTTCTTCCGGCGCCGAGTATCCTCCGCGATAGTCTTTGCCAGCCGATGCATTCTGTCTCAGATTCACAAGGTTCTTTTCTTCGCTGGAGATCTTCCGGCTCTGGAATCCTCCTTCTTTTCTATTCTCTTCCATAAGAATTTTTATTTATTATATTATAGGAAAGGTCTTGGCGAAATCATATTATCCATATTGTAATACATTTTCAGGTTTTTCACAATAAAACGGCGTACTCCCCGTCATTCCGATGCTATGCAGGGAATGCGCGGATGCAAATCCGATTGCCGGGATGAAATAGCGGATTCATCCCAGCTCGCCAGTGCTGTGATCTGCGCGGTTGTCTCAAGGCAAAAGATCCGGAATGCGCGCGGGTTAAAACCCGCTACTCCACAATGCGAATCTGATTGCCGGGATGGAGTAGCAGGTTTTAACCTGCGCTGTTATCCCATGCAAGAGATACGAAATACGAAATGCGCGGAATTTATTCCGCTGCTCCACCGAATGCGTCATCTCAGATGCGCGGCCTTGCCCGCATTATAGTCGGTAAGAATCTCCTCGGGAGTGCGGGCATAGTTGTAGATGCGGACGTTATCAAGAGAGCCATAGAATGGATAATTCGTAGTCTGTCCCCGATAGGTGCCGAGATAGAGATCGCCGCCATCCACCGGCAAGGCATTAGTAAGCGTCCGAACAGTGCTGAATTGCTGCCCATCCACAAATAGAGTCAGCGACTCCGAAGAATCGGTAGAGACAAAAGTGAGATGATTCCAGATTTCAAATCCCAATGCGCCGACAAAAGTAGTAGTACTCGGACTAGATCCGTTGGCATATTGGAAATTAATATCCGCTTCATTAACTCCCGTAGTATATATCCAGGAATAACCATTCGTACCTGATTGCCCCTCCCTGTTTAAAAGAGTGGGGAAAGATTTGGCTCCCGCCCGATTATAAACCCACATGGAGATAGAGTAATCCCCGGGCATATTGAGAGAGGCGGCATTATTAGCTATCACATAATCATCCACCCCGTCGAAAGACAATGCCGTGCCGGACTTGCCATCCACCCAAGTGGCGCCGTTGATCGTACCATCATTATCATTGAAACTCTCATCATACGCCGTCGTGCCCGAGCCTTCGTCGAATTTCATCTCGAGAATCGGCTTCTTCTGATTGTAAAGGAGACGCACTTCGTCTTCGGAGAGAGCGCGGTTGTAGATGCGGACCTCGTCGAGAGAGCCTTTGAATATGCGGTCTGTCCAACTGGTTTGCCTGCCGATAGCGTAATTGGCAGCCGTAAAATTTATCGGATAAGTCTGCGGCGTAGTGTATACGGCGCTATTCAATATTACCTTGATATTAGTACCATCCCAAGAAAGTACGACGAAAGACCATTTATTAAGATCGGGGCTTAAGCCGGAATTAACCACATTTACCGTTTCGCCATTACCTAAATAAGCCCCAAGCAGATTATTTTCAATTTTAAAATAAGGCGATTTATCAACATTAGCACCCCCGCTAGAGCCATAGATTATCCTTATGCTGCTCGAATCAGTCGGATATATCCAGGCAGAAATAGTACCTGCGTTTCCCAGCTTCAGACTGCTCCCGCTTCCGACCGGAATATAGTCATCCGTCCCGTCGAACACCGCCGCCGTACCGCCGGGACCGGAAGAATCATGTCCCGGGCCGAAGGTCGGATCATCCGTGCCTACTGAAGAGCTCGCGCCCAATGTTCC
>CAZDCJ010000021.1:0-18848 GCA_964503935.1 uncultured Candidatus Saccharibacteria bacterium | reverse complement strand
GAAGGCTTGCACATACATATTATATGCTCTTGGAAGATAGGTCAAGGCTTGAATCCTGGAGTAACAGACTTCAGTCTGCGCCGTATTTGGGACCACATCCGAAAGGATGTGTAGATTGAAGTGAATCATTCTTCACAACTCACGCCCTCTCAGGCGTAGTCCGAAAATACACGCATGGGATTTCGGAACAGAGAGTTTTCAGCCTACGCTATCTGATACGAAATACTAGCGGAATAAAGATTGCCTCGCCCTAACTTTAACGGAGGCAGGTCCGCTACTCCGCAAGAATCACAGCGCCCCTCTTATCTCCTTCTCGAACCTCTTGAAGAATTCCACCATGAAATCATGCCTCTCGCGGGCGATCTCCTTCCCAGCCTCTGTCATTATCTTCGATTTCACCTTCCGGAGCTTGAAATAATACTCGAGGAGCGCCGAGTCCTCCTCGGTATAACTGAAATTGCGGGCATTCGCAGCAAGCTTCTTCTCGTTGCCGGTGTAGAGGCAGCAGCTCCCGGCCGTGCCCGCGAATAGGAAATCCCGGGCAACACCGATCGCCCCGATTGAATCCAACTTGTCTGCATCGAAAAGCACCTTTGCCTCGATGGTACCCGGCCGATGATCGTTACGGAAGCGATGCGTAAGGATGCAGTGCAGGATATTTTCCCTGGCCTCTTCTGCGATATCGTAACGCCTAATGATCTCCCGCGCCAATTTTACGCCTTCCTCGGCATGGTCTAGCTTGCCCTTACTCTTCATCTTTTCCCGCCGGCCGATATCATGGAGATACGCCGCGATACGCACGATGCCGACATCCGCTTTTTCCTTGCGCGCGAGCCGGACCGCAAGATCATGTACCCGCTCCACATGGCTCCAGTCATGACATCCGGAAGCGCCGACAAAGAATTCTCGTGCCTCCTTTCTTATATCTTCGATGATTTTTCGATCTATTTTCATAAGTATAATCATATCAAAATCACAGATTACTGCCGAGCCTTCGACAATATATCATTTATGAACTCCATCTTCATCCTATAATATCCCCTTACGCTCATCCCGTCGCCTTCTTCTTTGATCTTACGATATTCTTCGAGTGCCCGCGGATGAGATTTCAGATAATCTCGAAAAATGACGCCGTTTATCCATCCGGCATGATCCTGATTGATAAGGAAGACATCTACATGTTTTCCATCTTGTTCCGTTACGAACCTTGCTCTTTCCAGCGGATAAAGGCTCCGCGACCTTCCGAACATTTTCGTCAAAGGTCCTATCAGACAATCAAAAACCTCCGGCGCGACCGGAAGATATATATCTATCTCATCCTGTCCTGAAATCCAAAGGCTTGTGGCTCCGCAATGCTCTACCCGGATATCCTTAACCCCTTCCCGGATCCTCTCTCTGACCCGCTGGATTTTTTCCTCTGCCGAAGGATCAAAGGGGGAAATCTTAATCTCGTCCTCCTCCGAAAGATGCGCGATCCGCTTTTCTTGTTCGGAGGTAAGCATTGAGTCGAAGAGATTATTATGAGCGGATAACGGGAGTCGGACCCGTCTCTCAACCTTGGGAAGGTCGCATAATACCGATATACTATATCCGCATTGATTTATCCTAACGAAGCCATTATACCCGCCATTTTACCGTTTTGCAAGCGCTTAGAACAAAATGACAAAAGTAATCTGTCCAACAAGAATGCTCTCAAATAATGCTTTCCGATTCTTGTCATGAGTTATCAGTTTTGAGTTATGAGTTGTTTTTCCGACTCGCGAAGAAGTAGCTCCACCATCTGATCCGATTGGAAAGGCTGGCCTGCTGGGCAGCTTCTTCCTGGGCTTGTATCGCCTCAATGTTGCTTTCCTCTCCATCCATCATCACTACCTGCTCGCCCTCGGCCTTAAGATTGAGCCTCTTGCGCGCTTCGGCTTCCTTATACTCGTCGGTCTTGTAATATTCAAGGAGCTGCGAGAGCTCGTAATTATCCTTCTCCATCGATTCGATTTCCCCTTTGAGCACCTCGATATCCTTCTTTATCTTGTATTCGCGGTAAAGCTCCCTGCTGAACGCCGAGACCAGAGAGAAAACCACCGTCACGACCAAAATAGCCGCTATCCAAAGCGATGCCTTTCCCAAATTACCTTTCTTTTTGTTATTGCCGGTCCTTGCCATCTTTTTCGACGCTTAATCTTTTTATTTCCCGGGTCACGCTGCCACGATCCGGACTTCATGGACGGAGAAGCAAAACGGTGATAAAATCGTATCAGGGTAGGCCCCGGGGGTCATATCCGTCTTAACCGATAATCGCATCATCCTAATATGAAAAAGAAGAAACTGCTTGAAATCATAAAATTCGTAGGTGTCTTTCTCGTGATACTCAGCGTCATAGTGTCGCTCTTCATGCCGTTCATGGTCTGATATCCATAGAATAAATATACCATATTTCCACGATAAAGATAATACGGCTTTTCCACTTATTTCCGGACCCGGATGGGCCTTTTTATTACAAGCAAAAATCACCAGCGTATAGCTGGTGGGCGCGTTTAGAGCGACAGCTCTCGGGTAAGGGTAAAGCTATATCCATCTCGGATATCATTATCTTCCATCAATAGCTGTGCCAAGCCTGTGTCCTCCTGAACTTGTTTCAGGATCTTTGTGGTGTCACGTCAATGCTTGCTCATTAACATATTGCTTGATGCCCGGATTCTCGCCGGAGCGAGTGCGGGAATGACAGACCGGATAGCTTGATGGACGCACATCAGATCCCTATCTATCGTAAGATCCGTTCGAGTAGCGGGCGTCCGAATAAGCCAAACAGATACCACCGAGCGTGAAAGCCGGTGGTATGTTCATTTGCAAGATATCAGGAGTTACGAAGCGTCCCCGCAAAAATAACCATAAGATCCCGAGCTTTCACACCCGGGATCTTTTATTAGAATGGCATAGCTCCTTATATATCCAAGTTCTGGACGTTCTTGGCATGAGTCTGGATGAACTTCTTGCGCGGCATCACGTCATTGCCCATCAGGATATCGAACACCGTGTCCGCCTCCTGCGCATCCGCGATGGAAACTTTCTTCATAATGCGGGTTGCGGGGTCCATAGTCGTCTCCCACAGCTGCTCCGGATTCATTTCTCCGAGACCTTTATAGCGCTGGACATTGATGCCTTTTGCGCCGCCGCCTTCGCCTTCTTCTTCGCCTTCGCCGGAATTCGCCTCGCCTTCTTCGCCGCTTTCCACGACTACCACCGGCTCGGCAGCGCCTTTCTTGCGCTTACTGGCTTCCTTCATAAGGTCTTCAATCGCAGATTGCCTTTCCTCTTCCGTAAAAGCATACATATGCTTCTTGCCATACTGGACCCGATAGAGCGGAGGCTGCGCGATATAGATATGCCCTTCATTGATCAGCTCTTCGAAATGGCGGTAGAAAAGCGTAAGGAGAAGCGTACGGATATGCGCGCCGTCCACATCCGCATCGGTCATGATGATGACACGATTGTAGCGGAGTTTGGTCATATCGAACTTATCGCCGATGCCGGTACCCAGGGCTATGATGAGATTCTTGATTTCCTCCGAACTGAACACGCGATCCAGCTGCGCCTTTTCCACGTTCAGGATCTTTCCGCGAAGCGGCAGGATAGCCTGGAAAGACCTGTCCCTTCCCTGCTTGGCCGAACCGCCTGCGGAGTTTCCCTCCACGATATAGAGTTCGCAATTTTCCGCTTTCCGCTCCGAACAGTCCGCCAGTTTCCCCGGCAGGGTCATGCCTTCAAGCGCGCCCTTGCGGATGATAGTATCACGCGCCGCCCGTGCCGCAAGCCGCGCTTTGGCGGTAAGCACGCATTTGCTCAGAATCGCCTTGGCATCGTTAGGATTTTCTTCAAGATAATAATCAAGTGCTTCTCCCGCCACACTGCTCACGATAGATTTCACTTCGGCGTTTCCGAGCTTGCCCTTGGTCTGCCCCTCGAACTGGGGATCGGCCATCTTCACGCTGATGATGACCGTCAGTCCTTCCAGCACGTCTTCCCCGCTCAGGTTCTCGTCCTTCTCCTTGAGAAAGCCTTTCTTGCGGGCATAATTGTTTAGGGAGCGCGTGAGCGCGGTGCGGAAACCGATTACATGCATTCCACCATCGATAGTATTGATATTGTTCACGAAAGCATAGATGTGGTCCTTGAAGCTGTCATTGTACTGCATGGCAATCTCCACCAAGACATTATCCTTCTCCTTTTCCACATAGAACGGCACCTCGTTCTTCACTTCCTTGCCCTCATTCATCTGCTTGACGTAGGAGATGATGCCGCCGTCGAAATAGAAGGAATATTCCTTGACCGCATCGGAAATGCGCGAGTCGATGAGCTTGATACGCACCCCCTTGGTAAGATAAGCCTGCTGGCGCATCCTAGCTACGATCCGCTTCCAGTCATACTCGATCAATTTGAAGATTGCCGGATCAGCCTCGAAGACGGTCTCAGTTCCCGTCCCTTCCGCCTTACCCATAGATTTCACTTCCGCTTTCGGCACGCCGGCCTTATATTCCTGCATCCAGAGCTTGCCCTCGCGCCGTACTTCCACGCGCATGTAAGAACTGAGTGCGTTCACGACGCTCGCACCGACGCCGTGCAGACCCCCAGAGACCTTATATCCGCCCCCGCCGAACTTTCCTCCGGCATGCAGCACCGTCATGATGGTCTCCAGCGCCGATTTCTTGGTCTGCGGATGCTTGTCTACCGGAATACCTCGCCCGTTGTCGCGTACGCGAATGCGCCCCCCTGCCATGAGCTCGAGCTCGATATAATCGCAATAGCCGCCCAGTGCTTCGTCTATGGAGTTATCCACGATTTCCCACACGAGATGGTGTAGCCCGTCCTCACCGGTTCCTCCGATATACATACCCGGCCTTTTGCGCACCGGATCCAGCCCTTCCAGTACCTGGATATTGCTTGCGCCATAACCTCCGTTGTCTGTCTTCTTTGCCATAGATATTTAGAAAATTATTGCTAATAAATGCCCTAGATAAGCCAAAATAAAGCTGTAAACTACCCGGTAGCTTACAGCTTTATTGTAGCAGATTTCGGCTTTTTCTTCAATAGTTAGAGGATTTTTGATCCTCGGAATCTAGATCAATCTACAAACCTGAAAGTGGAGAGAATACGATCGAAGTCGGACGAATAACCTAGATTGGAGTCGAGATGATATAAATAACCGTCCTTAAGTACGAGCCACTGCGGCGCACCGCAGCCCGCGCCTTCGTAAGTGGTTCTCACATCCAGAGCATTTTCCGCTCCGATATTAACCCCCCTCAGTAGAATAGGGCACTTCACCCACGATTTTGCGAATCGCATCATCAGTGATGGAATCGCCCGCATATGCCATCCGAGTGATACTCAAAGCATCGGCATGCGACCCCGGTACTGCTTCAGGCTCCTCTTTGTCCGACTGTAAGAACACCACGCCCGATTCCTCATACATTAACCAGTCTAACGGATATTTGATCTCAAAGCCGTATCCGTCGCTCCGGTAAGTCTCTCAGTTGGCAGTCTCGTCCGTCACTAGCTCGGTTTCTTCCGTAAATCTGAAACCAGAAAGAAACTTCTCGAAATCGGAAGAATAGTCCGCTCCAGCACAGAAGATCACATACAAGCGGCCGTTTTTCTCGACTTCGATCTTTTCCAATGACCAATTGCATGGATTATCAGGCCAATAATCTTCACTATTCTTATCGGCGGCACAAGTCCCCTTATATGCCTTCAAGCCTTTGAATACAGTCTCTTCGTATTGCAAGAAACCTTCATGGCCCTTCAAAGCTTCATCCTGCTTATCGCTATTCCAGTCATCATAAACATAGACGAAGATACCAAGGGGCGCGCTATTATAATTCGAATATTGATAATACCCAGGCTCATCTTTGTACTGGTCTTCCAAAACTGGGACTCTATCCTTTTTCGGATCCTGGATCCATGTGCTGAAAGATTCCCGCCCTCCCTCTCTCTCATAAAATCCCATCTCGGTATCATATTCCAAGGTTGCCAAAGCGAACCTTACAAGTCCAAATCTCTCACCGAGAGAGACGGCCTTCTCCGGCTTTATCCGCCACTCGAAAGGATATTCGAACTCAAATCCGTATTTGGCATTATCATACGTCTTCCAATCTGCCGTCTTATCTATCTCTATCGAAGCCTGCTCTCCGGCACCCGTGCCCTGTCCCGTAATCTGTGGCCCGGATTCGATCCGAGGCTTAGGTTCAAAATAATAGGCCACATAGATTCCGAACGCAAGAACGATTCCCAGAGACACGAGTAGCCGGACCTTGCGGCCGCGATCCGGGGAAAGTTCCGGCAACGGAACGTTTTTCATTTCCATTTTTTGAGAGATTAAAGTTTAATTATCGAAAGCTTGCACAAGATAATTATTTCTTGCCCAAGATAATTATTTCCGGATTTCTCCGCCGAGATCTTCCAGTGCCGCGATGATCCTTTCCATTATGCCTTTTATCTCCTCGTCGCCCAAAGTGCGGTCCTTAGCCTGGCACACGACCTTGAAAGCGACGCTCTTTTTATCCGCGCCAATATTCTCGCCCTTGTATATATCGAACGGAGTAATCTGGATGATACTTTCTTCATTAAGATTTGAAACCGCATCCCATACCTTTTGCCATTCCATGCCCTTATCCACGATTACCGCCAGATCGAACTCGCTCGTCGGCAGCTTATTGATGCCTTTGAATTCTCCTTCTTCCTTACGCACCGAGAGGACCTCCTCCATGTAAATATCAAAACCGAAGACGCGCTCCGCGATATCAAGCTTCGCGAGGATCTGCGGATGGATTTCACCCAGCTTTCCCAGAAGCTTATCGCCTGCCATGATCGCCGCCGCACGCCCCTTGTGCCAGAAAGCAGCACCATCTGCTACCGCCTCATACTTTATTCCGCTGATGCCCAGACTCCCGAAAAATGCCTCCACGATACCCTTGCCGGCAAAGAATAATCTTTCCTTCTCAATAACCTTAGAGGAAATGACGCCGCTTAAGTGCTTCTTTTCGAGAGGCAAAGTACCCTCGATCCGAGATGCCGACCGGCCGACTTCAAAAAGACGAACCTCGTCCCGGTATTTGAGATTCTCTTTCACGTTCTTGATGAGACGCGGCATCAGGCTGGTGCGAAAAAACTTCTGATCTTCGCTCAGATAATTCCTGAGTTCCATGCTCTCGAATAAAGGCAGATCGAAATCCTCGAAATCTTTTTCTCCGATAAGCGAGTAATTATAGACTTCCGAGAATCCCAAGCCGCGGCATGTCTCTCTCGCCTCACGCTCCAGCTGCCACATCGGACTCTGGCGCACCTGCGCCATCGCGACGGTCGGGAGCTGCGCCGGAATCTTGTCATAGCCATAGATCCGCGCCACTTCCTCGATGATGTCATTCGCTTTCTCGATATCAATGCGGAAAGTCGGCACCGTCACCTTGATGTTCTCGCCCTCACTCGCCGCTTCCATGCCGAGAGACTTGAGGGCGGAAAGCGCCTCTTCGAGAGAGACGTTAATGCCGAGGAGATTCTCGATGCGATCGTAGGCAAACTCGATCACTCTCGGCGCTCGCGGCTCCGGATAGACGTCGATGATCTCGCCCGCGATCTCCCCGCCGGCGTTTTCCTTCGCGAGTCTTGCCGCCTCCAGAAGGCACGGCATCGTGAGATTCGGATCTATCTCCCGCTCGAAGCGGTGCGAAGAATCAGTCATGATCTTGAGGCGCTGGGCGGTCTTGCGGATATTCGTGCCGAAGAAGTTCGCGGACTCGAAGATGACGTCCTTGGTCTCCGCCGTAACCGACGCGTCTTTGCCGCCGATCACCCCCGCGATCGCGAGCGGCTTTTCCTCGTCCGCAATCACCAGATCGTTTTCCGTGAGCTCGTATTCCTTATCGTCTAATGCCATGATTTTCTCACCTTGCTTGGCAAGCCGCACGATGATATTCCCTTTTAATTTATCCGCATCAAAAGCGTGCATCGGCTGCCCATAGGCGAACATGATGTAATTGGTAATATCGACGATGTTGTTGATAGGACGAAGTCCCACGCTCGCAAGGCGCGATTCGATCCTTTCCGGCGACTCTTTTACCGTAACGCCTTTCACCACCGCCGCGCTATACCTGCGGCAAAGCTCTTTTTCCCTTATTTCCGCTTCCAAGCTATTTTTTGTCATTTCGAGCCCCCGGGTCAAGCCTGAGGACAGGCTCCGCGAGAAATCTGTAGACCCCATTACGCTGGTATTATCTAGTTTAATGAGCTTCTTCCCGGTAATTGCCGCGACTTCCCGAGCTACGCCCAGATGACAGAGACAGTCATGCGCGCGGTTTGGAAGCACGTCGATATCCAGAATTGAATCATCAAGCCCCAGTGCCTCGCGCAGTGGCGTACCGATTACGAGATCCGCCGAAAGCACCATGATGCCTTCATGGTTCTTGCCCAATCCAAGTTCGTCCTCCGCGCATATCATTCCGCAAGATAATGCGCCTCGCACCTTCCTTTCTTCGATCTTCATCCCATTGGGCAGCTCCGCACCCACGAGTGCTACCGCCACTTTCTGCCCCGCTTCGACATTGGGCGCCCCGCAGACGATATCCAGCGTCTCAGTATCGGAAACTTTCACCTTGGTCACGCTCAATTTGTCCGCATCCGGGTGCTTGTCTTTAAAAATAACTTCGCCCACTACGACATTATCGAGACCGGCGCCCAGTTCCTCCACCCCCTCTACTTCAAAGGAATGCGAAGTCAGGATTTTCGCCAGTTCTTCCGGAGATTTCTCGATTTCAACGAAATCTTTCAGCCATTTGTATGATATTTTCATCTTACTTGGTTATTTAGATTAATATTTGACATTCCAATCTTAAATCTATATATTATATTAAAATCACAAAAAGATGGAAGAACAAAGATGGAAGTAGAATGTTATCTTGATCTGCCGCCGATGAACACTAAGAGAGAATTTAACAATGCTTTCATAAAGAAGCTTCGGGAGGCTACGAGAGAAGCACTTCCTGTAAAAAAGGATTTCCTAACAAATACGGAAAGAGCGACTCTGACGATACGCCATCCGAGAGGGCAGACTGAGGCAACTTTATTCCGATGTCCGGTGATCGACTCTTGCATCATCGGAAACAATCTGGTAATAACCTACCGAAAACAGGAGGAAGTCGGTGAACATATCTATAGTAGGTATTATCTGCAAGCAAGGGAGGCTGACATCATCAACGGCCATAGCTATCAGTTCATCCTGATATACAACGTGCTTCTCGTCGAAGAGATTACGCATGCCGATCAAGAGCTAATGGATGCCACGTATGCCGACAATCCCGATTCAGCGGAAGAGGTGGAACAAGACACTCCAGCGGAAAGTTAACCTTTAAGGATTAACTTTCTTTTATTTTCCAAGGATTTAGAACTGCTCCAAGAATCTCATGTCGTTCCCGTAGAAGAATCTAAGGTCATTCACCCCGGTCTTGATCATCGTGATACGCTCGAGCCCCACGCCGAAAGCGAAGCCTTCGTACTTCCCCTCGGGGAAACCCACCGCCTCAAAGACCTTCTGATTGACCATCCCCGCCCCCATGATCTCGATCCATCCCGTCATCTTGCAGATACGGCAAGCCGTGCCCGCGCAATAAGGGCACGCGACATCGATCTCGAAGCCCGGTTCGACGAACGGGAAATAACTGGGCCGGAGCCTTATCTCTAATTCTTTACCAAAAAGCCCTTTCATGAATTCAGCCATCACCGACTTGAAATTGGCGACCGTGATCTTCCCGCTCTCATCCACCATCAATCCTTCGACCTGATGGAAGTTGGACTCGTGCGTCGCGTCCGCGTTCTCGAAACGGAAAGTCCGTCCCGGAACGATTATCCGCAGCGGCGGCTTATTCTCCTCCATATATCGCACCTGCATCGGCGAGGTATGAGTGCGGAGAAGATTCCCGTCTTTGAGCCAGAAGGTGTCCCAAAGATCGCGTGCCGGATGATTCGCCGGCACATTGAGCGCGTCGAAATTGTGGAATTCATCCTCGATTTCCCGCCCGTCCGCGACCAAAAAACCCATTGAGCGGAAGATATCCTCGACTTCGTAGCGCGTTTGGGTAAGCGGATGCAGATGTCCTACCGACGCCTTCTCGCCCGGATAAGTCACATCAACTTTTTCTTTTTCGTCAAGCGCCGCGAATTCTTTTTCTTTCATCTCGTTCTCTTTGCCCGCAATGGCCGCTTCTATCTCTTCTTTCACGACATTGGCCAGCGCTCCGATCTCTTTCTTCTCTTCCGCCGGAAGATCCTTGAGTCCTTTGAGGAAATCGGTAAGCTCGCTCCTGCGGCCCAGATACTTCACCCGCACGCTCTCGAGCACCTCCGCGCTTTCGGCGCCTGCCGCTTCGGCTAGCGCCGCGGCCTTTATCTGATTGATCTTGTCTTTCATGTAATTGGCTTATCTTTATATTATCTCATTTTTCCGCGTACACGGATGTCATTTAATTCGAATCTTGAAGTGGCAGGTTTTAATCCGCGCGGTTATCCAATGCGTAAAATAACGTCCTTAAATGCGCGCGGACTGAAGTCCGCTACTCCGACATGACTCACACCTCATTCGGCACGTCCACAAATTCAGCTTGGATCCTGAATTTTTCCGCGATCAGCTCTCCCAGATTGCGAATGCCCTCCTTCTCGGTATTGTAATGTCCGGCATTTATCAAATTGATCCCGACTTCCTCGGCTTTACGCACCACGTCCTCGCGGATGTCGCCGGTCAGGAAAACGTCCGCCCCGGCAAGATGCGCCCTCTCAAAGTCCGGAGACGACCCGCCGGAAATGACCGCTATTTTCTTCACCTTCTTCTTCCCGGCAGCGATCACAAAATCGTGCGTGCATAATTGCCTTTCCACGAGCGCGTTAAACTTCTCAAACGGCATCTCCTTCGGGAGATCCCCGATAAAACCGACATCAAGCGGCCGGGTCTTATTCGCACCGAGCAGCTTACAGAGGCTGATGTTGTTGCCGATTACGGGATGCGCATCGAGCGGCAGATGATAGCTTGCCAGATTGAGGTCATTTTCGAGGAGCATCTTGAGCCGGTCGCGGCGATATCCGCCGATATGGAAAGGGTTGGGAATATCGCTTAGAAAAAAGCCGTGATGCACCATGACCATATCCGCCTGTTTTTCCAGCGCCTTTTTTATAAGCTCCCGGCTCAAGGATACGCCGACCACGATCTTCGCCACGTCTTCCCGCCCCTCCACCTGGAGGCCGTTATGGCATTTGTCCTCAAAATCCGCGACTTTGAGATAGTCCGCGCAGAATTCGATGAGATTGTCCCTTTTTACTGACATAATCAGAGTATTATTTATCTATGAAGCGAAATGATAGCTGCTTCCACTCTAACAGACATCTTGCCATTTTTCAAGTCAATAAGCCGATATCTCATAATAAAAACGCCCGCTTTGACGGACGCCTCGGAAAGGTAAAATTAAGCCGTCCGCTCATCTTTTGACCAGGAAATAAAACTCCATGACCACCACAAAGAGGACAAAGAAGAAAGCGCTGTAGATATCGAGCCTTCTTTCGCCCTGCATGATGAGCATTCCCACGAAAGTCACCGCGAGGAACATCCCTTGGCGAAAAGCGATCTCTACCTGCCGAAACTCCGTCCGATTCTCGAATATCCTTTTGCGCAGATAGAACCCCAGGAGCGAGAAAAGACTGGTAAGGGCAAAGAAAAGAGTGAAATAAAAAAGCAAAAAGCCGCCGAGGTTCGCGCTGTCGGGATTGATGTTTTCGAGTACTAGGAGCCACGCCGTGAAAGAGACGAGCGTGCTGAGGACCATTCCCCACAGGTAAGTAGTGAGAGTCATACTTTCCGAATTATCCATGTCTTAATGATTATATTCTAAACCATCCGGCCCCTTTTCGCAAAATTTGACAATTCCGAAGCCTGGCACTACAGTTGTGATAATCAATTGACGAGAAACGGAGGTGCGGGATTGACTTTGATAGAGAATGATCCGCATACGGAATATATAGAAGCGACACCGACCGAAATATCGTTCGATGAAAAGACTGGAGAAACCACTTACAGAGGGATCGTCAGGGCGATGGAAATCCAAGAATCCAGCGCGGAAACAAATGAAAGCCTATTGATGATAGTCTTCGTGGACAATACTATCATCTGGCTTTTCAAGGATAACCGCATGCCCTTTTACCTTAAGAAAGTAGAGATAGTCACAGATCTTTTGGAGGAAGAAATAGAAGAGGAGGAGGAAAAAGGGCGGATAATCGTAGAGAAGGAGATGATCAAAAAGATAAATATATTGGTATCAGTAAAGAAATAACGATCAGGAAACCCTTCAGACTTGCCTTTCGGCAAGTCCTATTTATTTCGGGAAAGACAGGCATATACGGCCAGAATCTCCCTACCCTCGACAATAGGAATATTATCTATAAGATACGGATAGCGTTCCGGTAGGACAGCGGTCAAGCCTGCAGCTCGTAAGCTGCAACCCGAGTTCGAATCTCGGCCGGGACATCAATATATCTCCGTAGGGTAGAGGCCCATCCTAAGGCCCTGTAGAGGCTTTGACTCGAGTTCGAATCTTGACGGAGATGCTCCAAAAACTAAAGAACAATCATGTGCGAGTAGCTTAGCATGGCCAAAGCGATCGGCTCTTAACCGGTTGAACGGGGGTTCAAATCCCTTCTCGCACGTGCAAAACGAACATTTGAATACAAAATGGGTCCGTAGCTCAGTCTGGAAGAGCGACTGGCTGACAACCGGTAGGCCTAGGGTTCAAATCCTTACGGACCCGTTTCCACAAAAACGCAAACAACTCGTTAATTGATCCGACAAATCGCCCAGGTAGCTCAGTGGTAGAGAGCTGCCCGGAAGAGGCAGTCCGTCCTCGGTTCGAATCCGTGTCTGGGCATGAAGCCAAAAGTTTAAGAGCAAAAGAATAAATCCTTCGCTCTTTTTTATTTTTATATAATCCCTCACGCTTAATAGCAAGGACAGCTAAAAGAAATACGGGGAAATCTTCACCACATCAATAAGTTGTTAGTTATTAGTTATCGGTTATCAGTTATTATCCCCCCTTGCATACTTCGTTTAATCATGTATAATGGTCATATCCTTCATAAAGGTAATTTTTATCGCGGGGTAGAGCAGCGGCAGCTCGCGAGGCCCATAACCTCGAGGACGGGGGTTCGAATCCCTCCCCCGCAACAATCTGAAAGCCTCCGGCCATATGGCCGGAGGCTTTTGTTTACGGTAAATATCGGATATCAGAACTTTTTGTATTTCTCCATATCTTCTTCTTGCCCTCCCACAGACACTAGGCCAACTGGAGAGCGGGGGTCCTCGAACGATATTATGGCATCCGAATACAACTATGTCAGAGACTAATACTGGGGCAAGGGATTCCTCGCAGTCGCTCGGAATGACAAAAAGAAATATGTCTTCCCCGCTATTTTTCTTGTCAGAAAACGGATCTCAGTCCGCGCGCATTTTCTTTCTGGATTCCCGTCTTCACGGGAATGACACAACACGCAGTTCGCATCCGTAGGAACGCAAGATTTTGCGTTCCTACATAAGATGCATTGATTCCCGCTTTCGCGCGAATGACACGAAGTCAGTTAAAACGACAAATTGAATCATCCTCGATTTGACAACCTCTATACTATTTCTATAATAGTATGTAGGGAATAACACTTAATGGCAAACATATGGAAACATCCCAAGAGATGACGCGAGGCGCCATCGAACTCATCGTCCTGCAGGCCCTTTCCAATTACGGCGACAATTACGGCTACGAGCTCATCAGGATCATAGAGAAGAAAAGCGACGATATATTCAGGTTCAAAGAAGGCACGCTCTACCCCCTCCTCTACCGGCTGGAAGACCGGAAACTGGTAACAAGCTACTGCAAGATCGCGGAGAACGGAAAAGAGAGGAGGTTCTACCGCATCACCGCCCGGGGCGAAAAGATCATGGAAGAGAAGAAAAAAGGATTTGCCAGTTTCGCGCAGGGGATGGAAGCGATCCTCCGGCCTAACCACCTTAATCTAGAAAGATGAAAATACCTGCGAGCCTCAAAGAATTCGCGGACGACATCATGAAAGACCTTCCTCCCTCTCCGACCGCCTTCCGGTTCCGCGACGAGATCCTCGAGCATCTCGAGGATGCCCAAGAAGAATTAGAAAGACAAATAGATAATCCTAACCAAATTAAAACAAAACTCATGCAACAGATCGGAGACAAGGCAACGCTCACCGAAAGTTTCAATGATTTCCACCGCAGCCGCTCATCGAAATGGTGGCCGGTAGAACTGTTATTCTATGCCATCCTTTTCTTCTTCGGAATTTTCACACTGAATCTGAGCCTGATGTCCGCTTATGGCTTCGGCATGTCATTATCGAATTTACAAAGCATATTCGTAATCATATTCTCTTCCGTGATCGTCTTTATGATAGACTATGCCTTTTTCAGATTTGTCGCTCTACGACTCACTCCCCACCTTCGTTCCAAGAAAGGAATAATCGGAGCTATCTTACTCATTTTGCTTCCTGCTCTAGCAGAGATGATCCTATGGGAGTACGGCAATTACAGCTGGGACATGATCTTACTGGACGGACTTCTGTACGGACTTCTGTGGCTCTTAATACTAGGATCCATGGGCATCGCCTTCGGGTTCATAAGACCTCGAGGAAAGAATCTACTGGCTTCTCCCTCGGCTCCCCGGATATTTTTCGCGATATTCCTCATCCTGATGGCGTCCGATATCATGGCTTCATACCTCGGACCGGATAACGATCCATGGCTGAGAAAAGCTATTGCCACTTTCTCCATCGTGACCCGCGCCGCCGAAGACGGAATCAACGGCATGATCACGATCATAGCTACATATATGAGCTTATATGATATCGTCCATCAAGCCATATATGCAGGAATCTTCATAGCTGCCTTCACTATGCTAGGCGTATTGATCACGATATCCGCATCGCGGGCGAAAAGCCAGGCGCGTAAGGATTGGCAAAGAGCTATCGGCATCGCCATCTTTATCTATGGCCTTTGCCAGCTTCTCCCTCTCAGCCAAATTCCCGAACCGCAATTGGAGTGGCAGATGCCCGTTACCGAAGTATCCAAAGAGATTGAACAGGGAGAATTAGGTGTCTTCTACAGCTATGCGAAGACTATGAATACTCTGGCCCGATATCCGTATTACAGCGTATGCATGAATGATGATCTCTTTACCACCACTTCCATATCAGGATGGAACAGATACAAGATAGATGTAAAAAACCTTTCTCTCTCAGAGTGGTACCCTCCGATTGCTGCCGAAAAGATCAATGGGCGAGATGAGATGGCTGCAGGAGAAGAATGCCGGAATTACTCGCCTATTCCTGAAGGCTTCGAATGTCTGGATGAGAATAACGATAAAATAGAACCGCAAGTCACATCGGATATCGATGAATCAGGAAAGGAATTCACGATGGATTACATACAAGAATGCCACAGATTGGTTTATAAAGGCCGGACGATATTCGAAGAATCATATGACGGCTCGGCAGGGTCCATCGAAGATATCAAACTCAGCGACAACAAGCAATGGGTAATGATAAACATCAGCAACGGACAGACGTATGACCAAGGAGATCCTTATTTCTATGGCTCTCACAATCTATATCTTGTCGACCTGAGAGACGGCCAGAATAGTCTCTAACCGTCATAGGAATGGCTTCTAAGTCCAGAGTTCACCCCTCTGGACTTTTTCCTTTTTTATGCTAAGATTGAAAAGTATTTGACGGCCGTTTTTTTGCCGAAAACGACTGGACTCACAAGTCAGGGTAGCTCAGTTGGTCAGAGCATAGGACTCATAAACCTAAGGTCGAGGGTTCAACTCCCTCCCCTGACACACTTAAATCTTAATCACGAGAATGAAGATATCTTAAAGTTAAGCGAAACGGAATTTAATTTTAAGATTTTTAGACGTGATTACCATACAAAACTTATCATACGGCTCCCCCTCGGGAGAACGGCTTTTTGACGATATTTCCGTCACTTTTCCCGACCGAAAGACGGGGCTCGTCGGCAGGAACGGCTCGGGCAAGACCACCTTGCTACGTTTGATTGCGGGCGAAATCGCGCCAGAAGGCGGGAAGATCGAGACTGACTCTCTCATCTCCTATATGCCTCAAGATTATCAACTCAATCCCGAAACGAGCGTCGGCGAAGCGCTGGGAATCGGAGAAAAACTGGAAGCAATCAGAAAATTGAAAGAACAAAATGAAGGGAATGAAAGCGAGATACTCCTCGGAACTATCGGAGAAGATTGGGGCATCGAGAGCCGCGCCAAGACCGCGCTCGCGAAGGTAGGCCTTACGAACATCGGCCTTCGGCGGCAAATCGGCTCGCTTTCCGGCGGACAGCGGATAAAAGTCCTCCTTGCCAGACTCTTCATCCGGGATTCTGATTTTCTGATCCTGGACGAACCGACAAACAATCTCGATGGAGAGGCCAAAGAATCTGTCTATGAGATCATCCGCAGATGGCGCGGCGGGCTTATCATCGTAAGCCATGACCGCAAGCTCCTGATGCTCATGGAAGAGATAATTGAAATCTCCGAAGGAAAATTGCGCACCTATGGCGGGAATTATGAAAATTATTCGGAGCAAAGACAAGCGGAAAGAGAAGCGATTGAAAGACAATTAATCTCGACAGGGCAGGAGCTAAACAAAGACCGGGAGGAAGCTGTCGCGGTCAGAGAGAGACAAGAAAGACGCAGCTCGCGAGGCAAGGACAAGCGGATGAAATTCGGCCTACGGCGAGGACCAAAAGGCATGTTCGACAGGATGAAAAATACGGCTGAGATTACCACCGGCAAGCTCAAGACGAGACATGAAAAAAAAGTCCGTGAGGCACAGGAGAAATTCGAGGAGCTTGAGGCGCGGATTCCGGAGGAAAACCGGATCCATATCGACCTTTCCGCCTCCCCGATCCCCAAAGGAAAGACGGTAGCGGAATTCAAGAGCGTTTCTTTCTCTTATCAATCCGAGAATAACCTTCTTAAAGACGTAAATTTCTCCATAGTCGGACCGGAAAGGGTGGCGCTTGCGGGCCCCAACGGCTCCGGAAAGACCACGCTCGTAAAACTGCTTATCGGAGAAATCACACCCGATGCCGGCGAAATATATTTCCCGATCCGGCGCTTTGCCTATATCGACCAGCATCTCGGCTTTATGGATCCCAAAAAGACGCTACTGGAGAACCTCAGAGATATTTCGGGATTAAGCGAGAGCGAAGGACGCAATTACCTTGCCCGCTTTCTCTTTTCCGAAGATTCGGTCTTCAAGGAATTCCGCGCCCTTTCCGGCGGCGAAAGGATCCGCGCGGCGCTTGCGTGCGTCCTCGCCCAACGTGAAACGCCGGAACTGCTCATCTTGGATGAGCCCACCAACAATCTCGACCTTTCGAGCCTCGAACGACTGGAAAGCGCTCTCATGAATTTCCAGGGCGCGCTCGTCGTGATTTCCCACGACCCGATTTTCCTCAAGAATATCGGTGTGACGAGACAGATAGAATTATGATTTCAGGATAAATCCGCTACTTCGGATTCAAAACGATCTAAGAGATGAAGTGGCAGGTTTTAACCTGCGCCATTATCCTAAGCCGTTAACACTGGCTCCTAAATGCGCGCGGACTAAAGTCCGCTACTCCAAAATTCTCCACTTTGTCATCCCGACCCCCGGGTCAAGCCCGGGGTAGACTCCGCGGTAGCGGAGCGGAGAGATCCCTACATTACAATTTATACTATCTATTGTCTGCCAGCCATTAAGAGAGGGGTTCCTCGACAAGCTCAAAATGACAAAGATTAATTTCAATCTTCACATTAAGTTTTACATTGACATCGTGCATGGCCTTGCTACCATTCAAATAGTATAACTAATTAAACCAACATCATGGATATGGAAAGAATCACCGATTTTCTCTTCGAGATCGGCACGCTCCGCAATATGCGCGGGATGCAGAGCCAGCTACTTCCGCAGTGCAATGACACTATCGCGTCACATTCTTTCGAGGTCGCGGTGATCGGACTTACGCTCGCTGAGATGGAAGACGCCGATAAGAACAAAGTCATGAAGATGTGTCTCTTTCACGACCTTGCGGAAGCGCGCATAGGCGATGCGAATTTCATCCACCGTTTCTACGTCCAAGCCGACGAAGAGAAGGCTCTCGGAGATCAGGTCGCTGGCACGCCTGTCGCCGAGGAAATGACGGAGGTCATCCGCGAGTACGAAGCGCGCGAAACCCGCGAAGCGATCATCGCCAAAGACGCGGACCTCCTCGACCAGATCCTCGTCCAGTCCGCAACCATCAAGGACGAGAAAGATAAGCGGCTCTGGAACGAGAACAGCGCAAAAGGGCTCCGGACTGAGAGCGCCAAAGAACTGGCCCGATCCTTGTCGGAAACCGACCCCCTCTCCTGGGTGTACAAGATGGCAGGATGAGAAAATCGATCTAGCTGCGGGAGCAGGTTTAAACCTGCTCCCGCTACGATATCCGATACGCGCGGGTTAAAACCCGCTACTCCGGGATGCATCTGGAGCAGCAGAGGCTTTAAGTCTGCGTACATTCTAAAAGTAGGACAGCCTGAGGACTGTTTACCCCGAAATCCGTCATTTGCATCCATAAATCCGCAAAATCAAGCCAAATATCCCTATCCGCCTTCCTGTTGACAATTATCCTAGAATTGCTATCATTTAGAGGTCTAATTCATGGGGGCGTAGCTCAGTTGGTTAGAGCGTCTGCTTGTCACGCAGAAGGTCATGGG
>CAZDCJ010000020.1:10283-19803 GCA_964503935.1 uncultured Candidatus Saccharibacteria bacterium | reverse complement strand
GGAGAAGCTCCGGTTCCAGGGGCTTAACAAGAAAGATTTTTCCGAGAACCTGGAAAAGGGGAAAGAGGAGCTTGAAGCTTTCTATCGGGCGAATGAGGAAAAGTTCTGCTTGAAGGACCTCGCGGAAATAGATTTCAAAGACGAAGGAGTGGTGGTGGGCGATTGCCCCCTTACGGGCAAGATAGACCGCATCGCATGGGAAGATGAAAAGAAGAATGCCTGTCGCGTCTTTGATTACAAGACCGGAAAGCCTTTCGATTCCTGGAAGCCGAATGATGATAATCTCAAGCTGAAAGCTCATCAATATAGGAACCAGCTGATCTTCTACAAGATACTCATAGAGAATTCCCGCAGCTTCCATCGTTCCGAAGTGCTGGGGGGAGGCATAGATTTCATCACGGCGCTCGAGGGTGCGCTTGTCCGCCTGGATCTCGAGATCGGATCGGAGGATATCGACCGCCTCAAGGGGCTTATCGAAGCGGTCTACAAGAAGGTTATGGGGCTGGATTTTCCGGATATCAGCGGATATCCGCAGACTTCCAAAGGCGTGCAAGAATTCGAAGATGATCTTCTCTCGGGGGGGATTTAGATAACTGACAACTTATAGCAGGGAAACGGCATTATGGAGTAGCGGAATTCATTCCGCGCGCATCTTGAAACGGAATCAAAGGCTTGGGATAGCTGCGCAGATTAAAATCTGCTACTCTATACGGGGCAGTCCGCCCCTGATCGCAGCAGAATACTAAGAATTAAGATCAATATTAATCTTTCAAAGATGAAAAAATGGGATATCGTGAAAAGCAAAGTGGTGCACAAGAATAGATATTTTTATGTCGTGGTGGAGGAATTTCGCCTTTCCTCCGGGGGGCTCGGAAAATATTATATCGTCAAATCTCCGGATTTCGTGGCAGTCGTTCCGGTAAAGGACGGATATATCTATTTGGAAAAGATGGATCGTTATGTCCTACGCAAGCGTCTGATTGAGCTTCCCATGGGCGGCGTCGAAGCAGGGGAGACTCCTCTTGCTGCGGCCAAACGGGAGCTTAAGGAAGAAGCGGGTATTACTGCCAAAAGATATCGGAAGCTAGGATATCTGGACGCTTCTAAGGGGCGTTCGGACCAGAAAGGAATAGTATTTGTGGCAGAGGATCTGAGTTTCGGCAATCCGCAGCCGGATCTGATAGAGAGCGAAAGTAATTTGGAGGTCTTCAAGGTGAAGATTTCAGATATTCCTGACCTGATCCGCCGCGGCAAGATTACCGATTCCCATACCCTTGCCTCGCTTTCGCTTTTTATGGTAGATTATAAGGGCTTTAATAAGGATAAGTCTTAATGATAAAAATATGGGAATAAAAGATTCACTCAAGAAGACCGTGCAGAAGGGCGCCATGAAAGTCGCTCAGACCAAGACCGGACAGAAAATCATTGACAAGGCTCTGGAAAAGCAGCTTAAAGATATTCCGGAAGGACCGCAGAAGGAAGCGGCCCGGGCAGCCATGCAGCGGATCAAAAGTATGAGCTACGAGGAACAGCAGGAGATCGCGGACAAGATGAAGAAACTTCTGGGCGGGATCGAGCCCACCGATAACATGACTGCGATTGACCAGATGAAGCTGATGGAGCGCCTCCGGAAGATGACGCCGCAGGAGCGCAAGGAATACGAGGAGCTTGCGCGCAAGATGATGGGGATGTAGAAATGACTGATAACTGACAGCTTGTTTGTCGTTCCGGAATTTTACTAGCTTCGACTAGCGAGTCTAGGCGGGCTTGCAAAATATCCGAGACTCCTGACTAATAGATGATAACAGTAAGGATTTTTATCATGGCCGATTCCGCCGATAAATTCGTGGTAGTCTGCGACGATATCCGGAGCCTGTTTAATGTAGGCTCTATTTTCCGTACGGCGGATGCGGTCGGCGCGGACAGGATGTATCTTTGCGGCATCACGGGGCGGCCGGGGCGGGGCAAGACGGACGATAAGCTCGGCAAGGTCGCGCTCGGCGCGGAAAAGGCGGTGCCGTGGGAATATTGCACGCAATCATGGCGGCTCCTGGACAAGCTCAAGAAAGACGGCTTCCGGATCGTATCGCTCGAGCTCACGCCGCAGAGCGTCAATTATGTGGAATTCCATCCGGAGTTTCCGCTCGCGCTCGTCATCGGCAACGAGGTTGCCGGTGTCAAGAAATCGCTCCTTGCGCGTTCCGACAATTGCATAGAGATCCCGATGCGCGGCATGAAGGAGTCGCTCAATGTCTCCGTGGCTTTCGGTATCGTGGCCAGCTGGATAGGGCAATTCAAATATGCAAGGACAGAAGACTTTGGGTTTTCCTTAAGCGGGCGCAGATGACTCCGTTCTTTATTATCATCTTATTATCCTTTCTATTGTTCCGCAGGATGCGCTCTTTGGGTTGACTCGGAACAAATATCATGATAAGGTTAAAAACGGGTGAAAAAGCTGGGGGTTAGGAAAGAAAATTTAGAAAAGAAAATACGGAGAAAAAGAAAGAATGAATACGAAAAGATCAACGATGCCCGCAAGAATTACCCCGTTAGCGATATTGCTGATAGCAGTGTTCGCACTTGCTTTTCCGGCAGGCGCAGCCGGAGTAGATGACGATTCTGGAAGCGGTTCCGGCAGCGGAATTCCCGTTCTCACATACGATTTCGATCAGGAGACCGTGGTTCCCGTTGCAGGGGCGATAATGCTTTTTCCGGGCAGTGTTATCAACTATTATGGCAACGGAAAATCTTTCGTCCTGCGAAAAGGCATGGATATGAATGGAAAAATCTACGTAGTTCACATGAGCTATGCGCCCCAAATTAATTTCGCAGAAAGAAATGATCTTAAGGTGACCAAGGATGCATTGAAGAAATACTGTAAGGCAAACGGTCTAAAATCCGATGGCCCCGCGACAGAAGCGGTGACGGAGCAATACCGCCGGTGCAATGCGATATTGCCGGATAACAGACTGACCGCGCTCCTTTATCCGGTCGAACCTAAAGTTTGAACGATGGGTTGGAATCATCATATTCCACCCTTATTTTTTATCGCAAGAAATCTGGTGTGTCTTCGATACGCGAATCTCGGAATTGATCTGATAATTCCGATAAACTCAATATTCCGAAATATATCCATCCTTTTGTCATTTCTCGATCTTGGCCCCGGGCAGGCCCCGGTAAGGATTCATCCGTTGCCGATTGTCTTGGCTATCATCGTATAGCTGTACCCCGAGAGAGAGTCTCGCATCTTGCTGGTCGCTACAATAGATTCGATTTTGATACTCAAGCTATCAGGGCTTGACAAAATATGTTTTGATGATACACTGGCTCAGTGAGAAAATGAAAAAGAAAAACGTTAATAAAAAGGAAGGGGCTCGTATGGAGTGTTTCTGGGGTGCCGGAGACAGAAAATATGAGGAAAAGTATAGGTTGTATCTTATTGGCTTTGCTCTTATTGAGCTTTGCACCGATTGCTTCCGCTGATATGGAATCGCAGGAAAATGATATCACTCAGGAGGAGTATATCTTTGCTGAGAACATAGCTATGTTCGGTGATGGCGCAGTCAGATATGTTGATTACATTACCGTAGGCGAAACGATCGGCATCGAAACTGCCAAGAATTATATTCTTGGCGAAAATACTCCTGTTACGGTCCAGGCAGGCAAAAATTTTGTCACGGGGAAAAATTATGTCCTCATAGCATTTAAATCCCAAGAGGATTGCAGCAATTTCATCCAGGACGGTCCGGGAAGGACAGATGTTAGAGTCGTTATAGACTCTTATTTCGAAGAAGAGGAAAGTGAGTATTACCCTTGCCAGGTCTCACAAGGACTGAGAAAGTACGCAGATATGAATCTGCAAAATAAGGAAAATTTTGCAATTGCTTTCCGCGTGAAAAAAGCGTAAGCAGTAGCGTGGCAGGATCCGGAACAGACAAACCAAGTTCCGATATCCTGCTTTTTTTATACTCTCTTAGGTTCCAATATTCTGCAGCCTTGCTGTGAATAGGTTTCATTTTGAAATAGATACGAGGTTGTCGGATAGCATAAGAGCTTGTCCGAAATCTTTCTTTTGTATTAAAAAGTCAAATTTTGTGCGGAAGAAATGAACGTTGAGAAGGACTATCGTCAATAATCCGACGGGAATTGAAAGTTTTACGGTAGAAGGCGGAGATTTGGAACAGGCTCCAGGGGACACCCCTAAAAGGTCGCTGTCATCGTTTGACATATTATCAAATGGGTGTTATTTTGAAAGCAAATAATTCAAGGAGGGGTTGCGTATCGTATTAGTATGTGTCTTGCCTGAAGACAAATTGCCCGATGGAGACAGTTGGCAAGGTGAGAGAGTAAGGGAGCTTAAAGATATCCTGGCGCAGGTGAATGCGCAAAATACGGCATGCCGGGATATCAAGAGCTGCCGGAAGGTAATAAAAGAAACTGAAGCGGGAAGTACGGAACGCGAAAAGGCGATTGAGGAATTTCTCCTCAATAAGGCAATAATAGTAAGTACTAGTCGCGAATTGCATGGCACGTTCTAAGACGTTCCGTGGGGAGCTTTACCTTTTGCCCTCTATGGCTCGGCTTTCCAAGTGCCATTTTTTTACATTCAAAAGGATAGATGCTAGAATTAGGCTATAAGAGCCTAATTTTTCTTTTATGGTAGAAGAGGTAGTTATCGCGGTATTCGCTACCGTCCTGTCGCTTGCGGTCATTTTTTTCTTCTTCAAGGAGAAGATAGCGGGGTACTTCGCATTCCTCGGCAGTCGTGTCTCCGAGGACAATATCCGCAAGATGGAGGAGCGGAACCAGGAGATCCTGCGACTTGAGCGGGAGCGTTTTCTGGAATTGGGCGAGGAGAAGATGCGTCGGAGCGAGCAGTTTGTCGAGAGTCGCAAGGATATCATCAAAGAGCTGGTGGGGCGCATCGACGAGGAGATAAACAAGAGCAATCTCCGGCTGGAGGAGGCGGAGAAACTGCGCGTCGGGGAGATTACCAATCTCCGCACTATCCTCGAGGAACACAAAGAGGTGACGAAGGACCTCCGGCATTCCACGGAAGATCTCAAGAACGTACTTTCCAACAACCAGCTGCGCGGGAAATACGGGGAAGAGGTGGCGGAGAATATCCTCAAGATGCTGGGGTTCCGCCGTGGCGACGATTATACTGTGAACATCCGTCAGGAGACCAACATAAACCGTCCCGACCTGACCATCAAGATGCCGGACGGCAGCAAGGTGAATGTCGATGTGAAATTCCCATACCAGTCGCTGGTCCGTTACCAGGAGGCGGAGAACAAGGAAGAGAAGAAGGTGCACCTCACGCAGTTCGCCAAAGATGTCAAAGAGAAGATCAAGCAGGTGACGAGCCGCGATTACATCAATCCCGAGGAGAAGACGCTGGATTTCGTCATCCTTTTCGTGCCTAATGAGATGGTCTTCTCGGTGATCTGCGATCAACTTGCTGAGATTTCGGAGGAAGCCATGCGTAAGAAGGTGATCATCGCCGGACCTTTCTCCTTCGCGGCTATCACGCGGATGGTCCGCCAGTCTTATGACAATTTCTGTATCCAGGAGGATCTGCACCGCCTGGTGGGATTGATCGGGAAATTCAAGGAAGAATTCGGCAAATATAATGTCGAGCTGGATAAATTAGGCGAGCGCATCGGTTCCGCCGCCAAACAGTACGAAGCCGTCTCGACCACCCGCACCCGCGCACTCAGCACTATCGTGGAGAAGATCGAGCGGGAGAGCGAAGATGTGCGCATTACGGAAGGAAAGGCGGAGGCTTTGGCGGAAAAGAGCGCCGCAGGTGCAGAGGTATAAGAGGAAACGTCCGATATAAGCCGAAAGCGGGTCATATAGCCTTTTTATCTTTAAACTGTTACCGCAGGAGATGCTCCGACGACGTGGTAATCCCGGTCCCACATTTCCCCTGACTTCTTATTATAGTTTTGTCCGCATAGGCTCGGGACTGCCACGCTTCTTTCAGTCGCTCGCAATGACACCTGACATCATGATTGCCACAGTGCTTAACTTCGCGTAACGGAATGAAGGGAATTGTTTCTATTTCCGATTTATCCACAGTCTGGCAATTCCAACATGGATTTTTTTGACATATAATAGATAGGTAATAAATTTACCGGATTCCCATGCTCTTATTTTTCGATACGGAAACCACCGGGCTGCCTCGCGACTGGAATGCGCCGGTTGAGAAACTGGACAATTGGCCGCGCCTCGTGCAGCTTGCGTGGCTGCTATGCGACGAGGACGGGAAGCGACTGGAGGAGCGTGTGCATATTGTGAAGCCTTCGGGTTTCACGGTGCCGGCGGAAGCGGCGCGCGTCCACGGCATAACCCAGGAGAAAGCCCTTGCCGAAGGAAAGGATCTCCGTTTCGTGCTGGAAGAATTCTCCGAGATGATCGATGAGGCGGATCTCCTGGTCGCGCACAATATGAATTTTGACGAGAAGATCATGGGAGCGGAACTCCTACGTGAGGGTATCGACAGCGGTCTTTTCCGGACGGAGCGCCTCTGTACCATGCTCTCGACCATAGGATTCTGCGGTATCCCTTCCGCGAATGGCGAAGGCTACAAATGGCCCAAGCTTTCCGAGCTCCATATCAAGCTTTTCGGCAAGGATTTCGAAGACGCGCATGATGCCATGGTGGATACGAGCGCCTGCGCTCGGTGCTTCTTCCGGCTCCTCGAGATAGACGTCATAGATATTCCCGCCCGCCCGCGGATAAATAAGGGAGTGTGGGAACAGCGGAGCCTCTTTTGATTGCTTTTTTCCGCGCTTCATTTTTGGTTCCAGATGATATATAATTACCGTGTGATCCTTTTTATCTCAACTAAGATACTATTATGACTCAGGGCAAGAAGATCGTGATGGCCGCTTCGGCGATAATCGTGATGATCTTTGTCGTTTTCGCGGCGATGAGCCTCAAGAAGACTGAAAAGGTCGCTATCATGACCGAGAGCGGCGCCGAGGCCCAGATTCCTCAGAATATATCGGGGCTTGATGTCGAGCTCTTGCAGTACGGTATCGGCGATCTCAAAGTACAGGACGGGGATTATGTCCTGCTTCGTTACGAAGGAAGGCTGACCGACGGGACCGTATTTGCCACCAATATGGGCAGCGGCGAACCGAAGGGGGCGTATATAGGCAAGGGAGACCTGATTCCGGGATGGGAAGAAGGGCTCTTGGGTATGAAAGAGAATGAGAAGAGAAAGCTCACGATTTCTCCTTCTATGGCCTATGGGAACGGCGGATCGCCCAAAGACGGCGTGCCGGCAAATTCCACTCTGGTCTATGAGATCATGCTGCTCGACATCATAAGATAAATCCGAGGACTATTCCCGGGACAATTCCTGACAGACGCGCTTTATCGCGTCTCTTTGTGGCCAGGGCGCAGCGCTTCCGGGCCAGATGGCGCCAGCGAGGAGATATTCCTTCTTGTCTTGCCCGGGTGAAATTAAATGGGATCCTATACGTACTAGGGATGCAGGCGGATAATTAAACTTTAAGATAAATTTATGGAGAATACAAAAGAAAACAAAGAGAAAAAAGCGGAAGAGGCTCTCGTTGCGGAGCCGGCTTTGGATAAAGATATCCTATCGGCAGTGAGAAAAGAAAGCGTGGAGGAGGCAGACGTGAGAAGCGGAACGGAGAAGACGGAGGCCGTCGTCGAAAAGTCTGCAAAAAAGGAGAGAAGGAGAGGACCTCTTCCGGCTCTGATGCTTATCTTTTTCCTGCTCCTTTTGAACGCGGCATTCGTCGTGGCGGCAGTGGATTACCTCTTGCAGAATAAATACAAAGACGGCGTTGTCCAGAATGCGACTTCGGTGGAAATATTGGACGAACAGTCGGGCGTGGTCGAGGTGGCGAAGAATGCTACTTCGGCGGTCGTCAGCATCATCGCGACCGCGGAAGTGCCGAAATACGAGACTTCTTACCGCGATTTCTTCAATTTCCAAATACCGATGCAGCAGCAGAACGGCACTGAGGAGCAGCAGATCGGAGCGGGAAGCGGGTTTATCGTTTCCAGCGATGGCTATATCATTACCAATAAGCATGTGGTGAGCGAAGAGGATGCGACTTATACGGTGATCCTCAAGGATGCCCGGCATATGGACGAGAAGGTCGAAGCCCGGGTGGTCGCGCGTGATCCCAATAATGACATCGCGGTCCTGAAGATCGAAAAGGCGGACCTTCCTTATCTCAACCTCGGCGATTCGGATGGCCTTAACATCGGGCAGACCACAGTGGCCATCGGTTACGCTCTCGGCGAATTCGATAATACCGTCAGCAAGGGCATCGTTTCCGGTCTGTTGCGTTCCATCACGGCGAGCGATCTCCAGGGAGGTACCGAAGAGCTTGAGAATCTTATCCAGACCGATGCGGCGGTAAACTCCGGGAATTCCGGCGGGCCACTTTTGGACATAAAGGGCAATGTGATCGGAGTCAATGTGGCAATGGCGCAGGCGGAGAATATTGGCTTCGCGATCCCTATCAATTATGTGAAGGGCGTCTATGAAGAGGCGAGGACCTCGGGAACGATCAAGAAAGAGGTCACGGCGTATTTGGGTGTACGCTATGTGAATATCGACAGCAGCATCCAGAAGGCCAATAATCTCACTTATGACTACGGGGTCATCATTACACGCGGCGAGAAGGTGACGGATCTCGCCGTGGTCCCCGGTTCGCCCGCCGACATGGCAGGTATCGTGGAGAATGACATCATCCTGGAAGTGAACGGTATGAAGATCGACGAAAACAACACGCTTTCCAAGGTAGTAGGGAAGATGAGGCCTGGCGATGAGGCCAGGCTCAAGATATATCATCGGGGAGAGGAGAAGGAAGTGACAGCGACTCTGGGGGAAAGCCAGTAGACGGAAATGTATCAGACAGAGTATGGACAGTCCTGTCTTATTGATAAAGATCCCCAGATGGAGAATCATTATCAAAAAGGCAGGAACTGATGGGAAATGGGAAATAAAGATACAGGTGATGGCGGATGTTGCGCCATGTACGACTTCGCGGAGAAGGCGGGATTTATTCGATATGCCAGTAAGATATGAGAATCTCGGACTCTTTGATGTGCTTGCTCCGGTGCGTAAAAAGGCCCAAAGAATGAAGGAAGGCGATATCCGGACCGCTTGTCAGATAGCGCGCGATATGAGGAAAATCGCCGAAAAATTCCGTTCGGAAATCTTCGTGGATCTTCCTGAGGATATTTTCACAGGTCTTGATTCAGGTCTTCCTGTGGAAAATAATCAGGGGTCGCTAGATTATATAGCGCGGAACGACTGCCCCGGGTGTCCGTGAGGGGTCAAAGGAGAGGCGGAAAAGATAGGAGAGAAAGATGCGCAAGCTCTCAGGAACCTGGAAAGGAAAGCGGTAGAAACTGTCCTTTATTACAGGTCAGGTAGTCGCGAAGGACCGGAGGGGGAGAAAAAAGAATGAAGAAGGAAGAAGGAAGGACCCGGAGTCCTCCTTATTTTTTTGATGGTTCAATA
>CAZDCJ010000020.1:0-10183 GCA_964503935.1 uncultured Candidatus Saccharibacteria bacterium | reverse complement strand
GAAGAAGGAAGAAGGAAGGACCCGGAGTCCTCCTTATTTTTTTGATGGTTCAATAAAACCTCAAGATGATGTATAATCATCTTAGCTAGATATAATCAGGTTAAGTATATCTTATGGCAAAAAAAGAAGATATCATTGCCAGGATCAAGGAGTCGGGACTGACTGGCCGGGGCGGCGCCGGATTTCCGACGGGCATGAAATGGGAGATGGTAAAAGATGCGCCGGGAGACCGGAAGTATATCATCTGCAACAGCTCCGAGGGCGAGCCGGGAGTATTCAAGGACCTGTACCTCTGGGAGAACCACATGGAAGAGGTGGTAGAGGGGATAAAGATCGCGCTCGAGACCATCGACCACAGCACCGCCTACATCTATCTCAATCATTCTTATCACGCAAAATTCAAGATTAAGCTGGAAGGCCTCTGCAAGGATATACCTATCGTGATCTTCGAGAAGAAATGGGGTTATCTGGGCGGCGAGGAGACTGCGGCCTGCGAGGTAATCGAAGGGCGAAGGCCGATCGTGCGCAAGAAGCCGCCGTTTCCGGGTGAAGCGGGGCTGTGGGGGTTTCCGACGCTCATCAATAATGTCGAGACTTTCTATCATGTCGCCAAGATCGCAAAGGGCGGATTCAAAGATACGAAATTCTTCTGTGTGAGCGGAGCGGCAAAAAAGGAGGGCGTGTGGGAGCTTCCGTCCGCTACCTCGGTACGGGAAGTCCTTGAGAAGAGCGGGAATATGCCGGACTTCGATTATTTCCTCCAAGTGGGGGGCGGGGCGACGGGGGAGATCCTTCTTCCTGAAGAGATCAACCAAATCGTGAAAGGCGCATCCTCTATCATCATCTTTGACCGCGAGAAGACCGATCCCTACGAGCTCATGCAAAGATGGGCAGATTTCTTCATGGAAGAGAATTGCGATAAGTGCGTTCCCTGCCGCGAGGGCGTATATCGGATCGCAGAGATGGTCAGGAAGAAAGAACTGGACAAGGAATTCCTGGACGATCTTTTCTTTACTCTTGATAATTCCAGCTTCTGTTCGATGGGGCGGAGCGTAGTACCGCCTTTCAGGAGCTTAATCAATAAGATACTCTGATGAAAGACAAGAAAAAAATAACTTTGGATATAGACGGACAAAAGGTGGAAGCGTTTGAGGGCGAGACTATCCTGGAGGCCGCGAAAAGGAGCGGCATAGACATCCCTACGCTCTGCCACCATCCCGACCTCAAGGACAAGGCGAACTGCCGCATGTGTCTCGTCACGATCGAAGGGAAGAAAGGTATGTTTACATCCTGTTCTACCAAAGCCGAGGACGGGATGAAAGTGGTGACCGAATCTCCTGAGATCAACCGGGTGCGGCGCACCAATCTCGAGCTCCTCTTCGTCCAGCACAAGGAGGAATGCGGAGACTGCGTCACAAGCAGCCATTGCAAACTCAAGGAATACGCCAAGCGGTACGATGTCCCCATTAACCGTCTGCCGGACCGCAAGAAAGGTTTTCCTGTCTATCAGTTCGGTTCTTCGCTCATCTTCGATAGCAGCAAATGCATCGATTGCGGTAACTGCGTCGAGATGTGTCGCAAGCAAGGCATAGGCTTTTTGGAAAAGAGGAAGAAAGGCACCTTCTATCAAGTGATGCCCCGGCTCGAAGAGAGCGCAGACTGCATCTACTGCGGTCAGTGTATCGTGCATTGTCCGGCAGGAGCATTCGAAGCGGTAGGGGAATTCGAGAATGTGGAGGATCCGCTCCGGGACGAGAAGAAGAAAGTCATTTTCCAGTTCGCGCCGGCCATCCGTACCAGCATCGGCGAAGAATTCGGCCTGGAGCCGGGGAAAAATATGGAAGGAGAGATGACAGCGGCAATCCGCCAGCTGGGCGCCTATAAGGTATTCGACACCTCGGTCGCGGCGGATGTCACTACCATCGAGGAAGCGCGGGAGCTCGTAGAAAGGATCAAGGAAGGCGGTGTCATGCCGATGTTCACTTCCTGCTGTCCGGCCTGGGTGAAATATCTGGAATTTTACCAACCGGATTATCTGCCCAATCTTACGACTGTCCGTTCTCCGCATATCATGCTAGGCGGGCTCATCAAGAAATACTATGCCGAGAAAGAGAAGATCGATATACGGGATATTGTCGTCGTCTCGATCATGCCCTGCGTTTCCAAGAAATATGAGATTACGCGAGAGGAGCTCTGGCTGGATGGCATAAAGCCGGTGGACTTCGTGCTGACTACCAGGGAACTGGCGCGGCTCCTTCAGAACCACAAGATTGATCTTGCGAAGATGAAACCGGAGAAGCGGGATGACCCATTCGGTCTTCCGACAGGCGCAGGAGTTATCTATGGCGCTTCGGGAGGCGTGATGGAGTCAGCGCTCCGTACGGCTTATAAGGAGATTACGGGGCAGGAACTCGAGGATATCGAATTTACAAGCGTGCGCGGCATGGAGGGCATGAAGAAAGCGGAAGTGGATATCGCCGGCCGGAAGATAAAGGTAGCGGTAGTGAACGGCATCGCGAATGCCCAGAAGGTGTTCAAGGAACTTCATGATGATCCGCACCACTATGATTATGTGGAAGTGATGGCCTGTCCTGGCGGATGCGTCGGCGGCGGCGGCCAGCCTATGCCGACCAGCAAGGAGATCCGGGGGAAGCGTGCGGCGGGGCTCTATGGCATAGATAGGGACAATGATACCCGGCTTGCCCACCAGAACCCGTTCGTTGCCAAGCTCTACGAGGAATATCTCAATGACCGGGAAAAAGCCCATGAGGTCTGCCATACGCACTATATGAAGAAGACGAGGGAAGTGGAAATAAAAGAATAGCAACTTTGCCCGCGTGTCATCCCTGTATACCTTATGAAGGGGCAGTCGGGACCCTGGTATTTTGCGGATGAACCAGCCCTTGTCATTTTGAAGGAGTGGTACGACTGAGAAATCTAAATAACTTACAACTGGTAACAAATAACTTATAACAAATACTCAAGAAAAATTTTTCATAACTGTTGTCGGTTGCGAGTCGTAGGTTGCTGGTTAGTTAGATTTCTCGCCTTCACTTTGCTCGGCTCGAAATGACAAACTTTGATCCGTGTTTCTACTTAGAAGATAGCGTATCGTCTTAATCATCATATCCAAAACTTATGCAGGAAACCAAAAATGAAAATCCTATCGTTGCCGAAGCGGTGATCGTCGGCGCAGATTCCAGGAATCTTATCGTCTATCTCGCCAAGTTCATCACCCTTCTTTCCGTAGCGATCTTCGCACCGGCCATCGGTATCCAGGCAGTCACGGGAACGCTGGTAAACGCCGTGCTGTTCATCGCTACTGTATCGCTGGGCGCTCCGGCCGCTATCCTTATCGGCTTCATTCCGAGCGCTATTTCTGCTGCGACCGGCGCTCTCGCTCCGGCGCTTTCGGCAATGGTTCCTTTCATCATCATTTCCAATGCGCTCCTGGTGATGGTTTTTGCTGCTTTCGGGAAGAAGTCATACTGGAGGGGTGCAGTTTTTGCCAGCTTTTTCAAATTCGCGTTCCTGTCTTTGATAAGCTCTTCTGTCATCGGATATTTCGTCACTCCGGGAGCGGCTTCCAAACTCGCAGTCATGATGAGCTATCCGCAGCTCTATACTGCGCTCTCGGGTGCGATGCTGTCGTATATCGTGCTGGGGACGGTAAATAGGAAAGAGAGATAAGATAGCGCTATTATTTGCAGGATAATAACACGCCACGCCTGGAGCCTGCCCAGGGCCAGGATCGGGGGTCGCTCGTAATGGCAAAGGAACGTCAGGTATTTTGCATCAATTCCCTTCTATCAAGATGGGTGGCGCGAAGCGCCGGGGTGTGTCTTGTGTCGTCATTGCGAGAAGCGAAGCTGCGTAGCAATCTCGTGAGAAGATTCACCGGATTTATATTACGTTTTATTCGTATAATTTCGGGATTCTTCGCTTCGTTCAGGATGACAGAGGCATCTTCTGTTTACTTCCTTATATTAATTTCAATCGTAATGGACAAAGTCTTTATGATCCTCGGTTATGGTATCCCAAAGGATATTTTTCAGGATTTAGAATATAAATCGTATCTCAATGCCGCGTTCAACGGCATATTCGGATACTCTCGCAACCACGAAGATGAGAAGATCCGGATCATCTTCTGCGGCGGCAGGACTGATATGATTCCGCCTTATAAGAGGAGTGAGGCAGGGGAGATGAAGAGATATTTTGAATCCTTAAGAAAGAGGGAATTTGTGGCTGCTCAGGCCAGGAAATGGATCCTTTGGACGGATACGGCATCGCTTTCGACGATGGAGAATCTCTCGAATGCGAAGAAGCTGATTGGGAGGAGTGGCATCGGAAAGGCGGACCTCGGGATCTTCTGCGAATATACCCGCCGGAGCCGCATCAAGAAGCTGGCGGGCAAGATATTCGGGAAGGGGACGAGGACGGAAATCATCCCTGTTGACTTTTCCATCTCTGAAAATCGCTATCTTTCCGAAGAGTATATCCGGGAAAAGGAAAAGAACGCTCTTAAATTCGACTTTTGGGCGCTCAAGAGCGAAGAGAATCATAAGGCTTATCATAAGAATTTTTCCGATAAGTTCAAGTTTCTCCGTTCTTACGGTCCAGAGCGCCACCAGGAGGCTATTCGGGTCTGGTGGGAGAACGAGCGAGATCTCGCACTGCGGAAAGGGTTTTTGAAGAAGTAAGAGGGCAGGAACAAGGCGGCGATCGAAGACGCCGTTTTTCATAAGGATGCGGTATTTGCCTCTCGGGAGAATTTTCTGTTAATATCATAAGATAAACGATAAGTCTATTATATATGCCAATTACGATCCAAAAGAAAAAACGTGTTTATTTTCCCGAAGATTTCCGGGTTGAAGTATGGGCGGAGCTTGAGAAAATCTTAAAAGAGATGTTGGAGGATGAAATCAGTTCGACCGGGGAACTCGAGGGATTCATCGAGAAATACAGCGAGCTTAGCGATATCCTGGAGGAAGCGGGTGCTTGGAAGATGATCCGGATGACGCAGCATGCCGATGATTCGGAGCTCAGCGAAGCGCAGGCGAAGTTCTACGAAGATATCATAGCGCCTTCGCAGCCTTATTTTTTCAAGTTAGGCACAAAAATCCTTGAGAGCGGATATTTTATACAGCTGCCTGAGGCGCGGTATGGCCATCTCGGTAAGATCTTGCAAAACGAGATTGAGATGTATCGGGAAGAGAATATCCCGCTCTTTATGGAAGAGAACCGGCTGGCCAACCGATACGGAGAGATATATTCCCAGCTCACCGTCATCTTCGAGGGCGAAGAGAAGACCCTCAAGGAGATGGAAATTCTTCTCAAAGATAAGGACCGCGCGCGGCGGGAAAAGGCGTGGAGGCTGATGTGGGAGAAGATGCTGGAAAAAAGAGAAGAATTCGAAAAGCTTTTCGATGAGCTCATGGCGCTGCGTATCCGTATCGCGAAAAATGCTGGTTTTTCGAATTACCGCGACTATATGCACAAGGCGCTTGGCCGTTTCGATTATACGCCGGAAGATATTCTCAAGTTCCATGACTCTATGGAGACAGTGGTCCTGCCGGCGCTCCGGGAGATAAACGAGAAACGAAGGATCGCGCTAGGTGTCGAGACTTTACGCCCGTGGGATTTGGCAGTGGAACTGGACGGGAGCACGCTACGTCCCTTCACGGATGCCAAGGAATTGCTTGCCGGATCGATCCGGATTCTCGGGAGACTGGATCCGGAATTTGCCGACACTATCGCGGCGATGGCAGAGAATGATCTTCTCGACCTTCCGAACCGCAAGGGCAAGGCGCCCGGCGGGTATAGCTGTGTACTTCCCGAGACGGGAGCTGATTTCATCTTCATGAATGCCGTGGGTATCCATACTGATGTGCAGACACTGCTGCATGAGTCGGGCCATGCCTTGCACGCTTTCGCGCGGCAAGGGGAAAAGATTGCCCAGTACAATGATCCGCCGAGTGAAGTAAGTGAGGTCGCTTCGATGTCGATGGAGCTTTTCGTCCTGGATTCTCTCGATGTGTTTTATGCCGCGGAAGCTGACCGGAAGAAGGCTAGGCGGGAACAGTTGGAAGATGCGTTGGCTCTATTTCCTATGGTAGCTTCCATCGACGCGATACAGCACTGGATGTATCTCCATCCGGAGCATTCGTGGGAAGAAAGGGAGGGGGAATTTGCCAGATTGAAAGACAGGTTTGATGCGGGCGTGGATTGGACGGGGTTGGAGAGGGAGAAATCATGCGTCTGGCTGAAGACGCTACATATCTTCGAGGTTCCCTTTTACTATATCGAGTATGCGCTCGCGCAGTTAGGAGCGATCGCCCTTTACCGGCAGTACAGGAAGGATCCGGCGCGGGCTATCGGGAATTATAAGGCTTTCATGCGTCTGGGCTACAGCAAGTCCGTGCCGGAAATCTATGCGGCTGCGGGAATCAAATTCGATTTTTCGAAAGGATATCTGGAGGAGATGGTGGACTTCGTAATGGAAGAGCTTCGAAGTCTGGAGTGATGCGCGCGGATATCTCGGAAAGGCAGTCTTCGGACTGTTTCTTGATGCCTGAAATCCGGTTCTGCTTTTTCCATCATACAGCTGACCCACCCGCAATTCACATCCTTTATCTTAGCCAGATCGGATGATAAGAACCAGACAAGCATCTGTCACCCTGCCTGTCTTTCTGTCATTCCGGAATTTTGGTACTCCAAAATATCCGGAATCCCGTGTCTATGCAGGACAAACATTTTATTCCAGTCGTATGGCTGTGTATTATACGCTTGGGAGCGGGATCCCGGATAACAGCTTCGCAAATTCCGGGATGACAGCTCACATAAAGATGAAAGCGTGATTAAATCTAATCCGAAAGATGACCAGCAAGGAATGCAGGCGCAGCGGGGTAGTGCAATCATTGCCCATCTTTCATTTTTAGTGTAAAATAGAACAATCTTGCTTATTTTTAACAGACAAAAGGATGGAACAGAAAAAGATCGTGATTATGGCAGCAGCCGTATTGATCATCCTGGCAGGCGCTTTCTCTTATCTGGCTTCGGATAAAGACACGAGAAAAGATGACGCTTCGATAGCGGAGGATGACAGTGAGGGAGGAGAGGATAGTTCGATCTCCGACTCTTATTCGGAAGAGAAAGATACGGAAGGCTTCAAAGAGGCGACTGGCGGAGATTTTGCGGTCCTCGAGAAACTGGTCGATGCTTATCCTAATACGGATTTTACCGCGCAGCAGGAAGTCTCATTCGACTGGATGACAGGTAGCGGCGATTTGCCAAAGAAGCTTGAGGGCAAGAGCATCGAAGCCGTGGGTCTTGTCGGGCGCGTGGACTTCGGTAACTTCTTTGAAAAGACAGGTTTCGAGGAAGATCTCGATAATGCCGCCGACGGGACGACGAACGGGCAGCAGGGATTTTCCGATGGAGAAATCGCCTGCCTTTACGAATATACTTCTCAGGGCGTGAGTGAAGATGAGGCTGACGGCGGCTCGCTTCTCTATGATATCAAAGTCTCGTGCGCGGAAGTGTCGGAGGAGTAGACCATGATCGTCAACCCGATGGGAAAGCGCGTTATCCGCGCTTTTTCCTTGACACTGTTTTTTCTTCCTTGTATCATTAAAGCGTAACATCGGTAAATACTCACGATGCGTAGAATATCCGGGAAAATGATGATGGTAATGTCTGCCGCCTAAGAAGGACCGGAGTTTTGCCTTGGAAAGATGACGGTCCTCAAACGGCCGGTTTTTTTATAAGCCTAACAAGTAATCATAAAAATAGATGCAAATCTCAATCATCAATGATTGTTTTGATGAGAATGCGCGCCTTCGGCAGATAAGCCGCACGGGGTCGCTCTTTCCCAACGCCGGCGTGGAATGTTTCGCAGTAAGTTCCGAGCTAGAAGCAGCAGGATTTCTAGTGGATGCTTTGGACGCTTTCGAGGGGCGCGAGGGGATTATCATGGCGAATGTCGCGCCCCGCAGCGGTAAAGCCAAGAAGTGGAAGAACGGAACGCCTTTCGGATATGTTCGCGTCGGCAGCACCATCGTAGTATCTTCGGTGGACGGCCTTGTGCTTTCGCTTGCGAAAAAGCTCGGCCTCATCTCGGAATTCTTCGTGCTGGACATCGAAGAGATAATGAGTTTCGTCAGCGATGCGGAACTCGATGCGGAGAACAAGAAGCGGGTCATCAATACCCAATTCCGCAGCTTCAATTTTCTGCCGCGCGCGGCGGACTGGGTCTATAGGGGTTACGATCTCCCGCGCCGGAATCTGGAACTGTCGGAAATCGAGGACGCTCCTCAGGCCGTATGGCTTGTCGATAATTTTGGCAACATAAAAACCACTCTCCTTCGGGACGAATCCGATCTGGTGAGCGGCCGGGAAACGGAAATCACGATCAAGGGCGAGAAATGCACCTTGCCGTTCTATGAGCGTCTCAAGGACCTTCCGGATAAGGAAATGGGGCTAGTAGAGGGCAGTTCCGGCGTCGGCAATCGTCGTTTTCTCGAGATTATCCGCCAGGGTGGGAACGCGGCGGTTGAACTGGACCTGGAAGTAGGAGATGAGATACGCCTTTAGAAGGCCGGGGATAAGGTGTGGTTTTTTTTCGCCTTATGCTATAATACCGATATAATCAGTAATCCTCGCTTATGCAACAAATCGAGATCGTGTCACGGTTCATGAAGAATATCGTGTGGCTTCTGGCCGGGGAGGGGCTTCTGGCAATCGCTGTCGGCGTCCTGGTAATCATCTATCCTGATCTTCTGGGAATCCTGGTCGGAACTCTGGCTGTCATAGCGGGCATCACCTCTCTCGTCCTTGCGGTAAAAGTCGATAAATATTCAAAGCTGAAGATCGACCTATGATGCCGGCGAAATCCATGCGTCTCAAGCAAGAAGTCCAGTGATGGGCTTTTTGGCTCTTGATAGCCGTCTAATGTGCATATCCATATGACTCTGTACGATAAGAAAGTAAAAGAAACGGTCAGGAAATTTCCCGATTCTCCCGGCGTTTATATCATGCGGGGCGAGAAGAAGGAAATCATCTATATCGGCAAAGCCACATCGCTCAAGAAGAGGGTGGGGTCGTATTTTAATCGTACCCTCAATCCCAAGACGGAGCTCCTGGTCGCGGACATCAGGAGCATAGATTTCCGCGTTACCGACAGCGCTATGGAGGCGCTCATTCTCGAGGCGAATCTTATCAAGCTTTACAAGCCCTACTATAATATCCGTCTCAAGGACGACAAGTATTTCGTGAACATCATCATTACGGACGAGGAGTATCCCCGCGTCCTCATAGTGCGCGCGACTGACGAGAAGAAGCACAAGGCCAGATATGTCTTCGGCCCTTATACCAGTAAATACGATGCCGGCAAGGTGATCGATTTCCTGGTGAAGATCTTCTGCCGCCGTGCTGGCACCGGAGCGACCTCCGGCCTCTACCGCCACTACTACATTAAGGGCTATCACTCGGGACGGGTGGGGGATATCTCGCGCCGGGATTACATGAAGATCATCTCTTATATCAGATCTTTCCTCGAGGGAAAGAAATCAGGCATCATCCGTAAGCTGGAGAAGGAGATGGAAAGAGCGGCGAAGAGACAGGATTTCGAACAGGCTGCGGTATCTCGCGACCAGCTTTTCGCGCTCCGGCATATCCGCGATACCGCGTTCCTCCGGCGCGAGGATCTGCTGCTCGAAGACAATGCCGGCACTTTCGAGAGGATCGAAGGCTACGATATAAGCAACATCAGCGGGGAGGATGCCGTAGGGTCGATGGTCGTGTTCCGCTACGGCCGGCCGGACAAGGACGAATATCGCAAGTTCAAGATAAGACATGTAAAAGGCGCTAATGATCCGGCGATGATGCATGAGGTGCTTATGCGGCGGTTCGGCAATGGTCACGACTGGCGCTATCCGGATGTGATCGTCATGGACGGCGGCCTCACCCAGGTGAATGCGGCCAAGATGGTTCTCCGGCAGTTCGACCCGGAAATTCCCGTCGTCGGCATCGCCAAGGGTCCCGACCGCAAAGGAGAGAAGCTGTTCTTTTCCGGTCCGGAGAGCTTCATCTTTCCCGATGTCGAGCTCATCAAAAAAGTCCGCGACGAATCCCACCGTTTCGCGATCAACTATCACCGCAAGCTGCGCCGAGGCAAAATAAAAAA
>CAZDCJ010000019.1:0-19912 GCA_964503935.1 uncultured Candidatus Saccharibacteria bacterium | reverse complement strand
GTGATATCCGATACCGATCCCACCATCACCGAGAAGAGTCCGTTCTTCACATAGACGCGGTTGGTGACCGTCTGGCCGCTTGCCCACACGGAAGCCGGCGCGTAAACGCAGATGTAATTCGAAGCGGGCACCACCGACTGGATGACCGCGCTCTCTTTGAGCGTCGTGTTCCAGAGCGTCTGCCCGGCCGCGAGGCTGCCCTCGTTGGTACCGGTCGTGTACGCGATCTTGTCCACCCCGCTCGAGCAGCCATTGTCAGTCATGGTTGTCGTCGATTCGGTAAAGAGCGCTGCCGCTGTCCAGCTCTCCGTCCAGACCGCTGTCCCGCCGCCCGCCTGCGTATAAATATTAAAAACAATATCATAAGCGCCATCCGCCACCGCCGCTCCGCTACCATTCGTCAATTTGCCCTGGTAATTGAACTCCTTGGCTATGGAAGCTTTCGACTCATACGACGACGAAAAAGCTCCCAACAGTAAAAATATCAGGATGACATACTGACTCACTTTTCTGATTTTCTCGCGTCTCATTCCGTTGCGATAAGATGCCCCCTCCTCACAAAATTACTTTTTCCTTTTCTATCATTTCTCCGCCTTATTTTCCGATTCCGTTATCGTCCATTTTCTATGTTTTCTCTGCTTTCTTCAACCTTCTCTCTCTTGCGTTTCTACTAACGATAATCAGTAAAATTGCTACTTTTATTATATCACGAATCGGACATTTTTTCACCTAAATCCGCGCGAAAAACCCGTTATGGAAGACATTGGCAAAGAAGGGTGATTTTTGGCTTTATTAAGCCTCTATTTCCAGTCCTACCCTTCGGAGGAAAAGCGCGAATAAAATTGCAGGCTTGACACATTTACGGCCCGCGCGAAGATTCCCAAAAAAGACACGGGATAGCGCGAGTTTCCCACACTTCTTTGCATCCTTGCAAGACCGAGGACGATATCTCTTTTGTATCTCCAACAGCATCTTTTTGTCTCTCCAAATGCTTAAAGCCAGACTTTAACACAAAGAGGCCTCAGAGGAACTGTGATCTTCTTTGGATGCGGGATTATCCCCGGCAGACTGGAATCGCTCCGCTGCCTCGAGCGCGAAAAAACGGTCCTCGTCATCGGGGGACCGTTTTCTAAAGCAGAAGATAAAATAGTTTCCATAGTCTAAGCCGAGCCGCCTTGTCGCCCGTTCTCGTCTTTCTTACTCCAGCGTCTCTTGAGATAGCTGCCGGCCAAGATCGCCAAGAGGATCAGCAGCAAGATGCCGTATTTGCCCTTCCGTCTGCCGTAAATCTTGATATTCTCATTGATGACGTTGTTCTTGACCGTAATGCCTCTTTCCGTCTTTTCAAAGCCGCTCTTTTCAATCATCATCCAGTACTCTCCGTTAGGCACCGAGAAACCATATTGCCCATTATTGCCGGAAAGAGCGGGATTGGACTGATTATGCTTATATGCGTTCCACAATTCCCAATTTCCGCCTTCGTTCTTGGCAAAAATGCCCACTTCGGCATCCGCTACTCCGGCTTCCAGCATACAGCTCTCGTCATACCCCCCCAGAAGGTTTCCCAGCCGGCACAGGAATCTCCCGAACGTAAGCCCGCCGGCAAAAAGCTTCTCATTTTGCAGGCTATAAATACCCCCCGGCGGCAAGACTTTGAGCATGATCTCCTTCTCGAAGACAACCTCGTCATTCTGGTCTAGGAAATCGATCTTTAGCAGATGTTCCACGGGTGCCGGCGTGATAAAGCTGGTCTTGTAGGTCTGCGAGCTCTGGTCGAATTCCATGATGTAAGAAGCTTTCTGGATCTTCATTACGACCCCTTTCAGATTGCTCGTAAGGTTCTGGGCGCCATAGCTTACGCCGACCGTATTGCCCGCGAGGATACCGATCTCATCTCCGTCCGGAGACTCCAAGACAAGATTATGGTCTATATCCATAAAGACGAGATCGTTCCAGATGGCGTCATCGATATCGGATACCCCTTCTTCCAGGATCGCGGCCACGATCCGAGCTTTGGAGTAAATACCTCTCTCGCTCTTTACAAAAACCGAATAGAAGTACATCACTCCTTCTTCGACACCGATATCGTCATATCGGTTATCCGATCCGCCATAAATCAATTCGCCCTCGGGAGAAGGAGACGGAAAACCGGTAGTCCGATAAATCTCCACCTTGCAACCGGGAGAGGATTCCGGACATTGCCAGCTCAAAGAGATCAGCTTCTTCTCCAGATCCTTTGCCGCGCGCAGATTGACTACGGCGGCCGGGGCTTCGTCCGGAGTTTCTTCCTCGCCTTGATCGGGTTCGTCCTGTCCGCCTTGGCCTCCCGGTGCGGCAAAATCGGTCGTGAGGGAAGTTATAACCCCCGATGAAAGATGTCCCTTATCGTCATAGGAAAATACCGTATAGAAGTAAACGGTCTTATCCCGGATGTTCGCGTCCACGAAGGTTTCCATGAGACCCGAAAAGACCCTCTCTCCCTCATCGGCATTCCAGGCGGGCGAGCCGATATTCTTGTTTATCTGCACGCCGCGGAAGTTATCCGCCACGGGATTCTCCCACGTAAGGACTATCGTCTTATCAACCTGCGCGGCCGCAAGATTTCCCACGTTGGGCACGCCCAAGAATTCCGGCAGCGTGTAGAAGCTGTACCTGGTAATTACGTTCTTCACCCCCTTCTGGTTCTGTACTTTTATCTTGAGGTAATACTTGACGCCCGGCTCCAGTCCCGATAACGCTACCTCGTGATAATCCTCATAGCTGTCGGTATGCGGGACCAGCGGCCCGGACTCGAATCTCCGGCTCTTTCCGTAATAAAGCTCCGCCAGGCACACTTCGTTCGTCCTCCAAGAAACCATGGCGGAAGTCTGCGTGATGGCATAGATCCTTACGTCATAGATTCCGGGCGGCGTCGCGTCGATCGGCACGACGAATCCTCCGTCCCCGCCGGTCTGGCCGTTGCCCTCGTCGGTCACCACCTGATTGACATCGATGGTAGTAGTCGCGGCGAGAGACACGCAGATCGCTCCCAAGAAAAACAGGCACAGCATGCTTGCAAATTTCATATTTCGTAAAATATTTTTTAATAGATCCCGCATGGTTTCCTTATGACTGTCTTATTAAAAGTAGCATCCGACCGCCCGCTCACATCCGGTTTTTTTCGCCAAAGGCTTCGGCCTGCCATCTCAGAGAAGATCAACTGACAACTAATAACTTATGACTGATAACGGTTGTTTGTTATGTTTTATAATTTGTAATTCGTTTAGATTTCTCACCTCTCTAACGGTCGGTTAGAAATGACGAATGTTTTTACTCGAAAGTTCCCCCTCTTTGTCATCTCGAGCACGAAGTGCGAGAGATCTATGAAGTATCTTCTATGGAGATAAATATTATTTCATCCCTAGAAGACACTTTACAGATTTCTCACCCTCGCTACTGCTCGGATTCGAAATGACAACGGGAGATGGTTCGAAATAACAAATGCCGGATCCCCGCCTCCGCGGGGATGACATGCAAAGAAGATTCGAAATGACAATGAGAGCGGATCCTCTGCTCTTGCGTAAACGATAGTATCAGACAAACGCAAAACGCATATATTATATTCATAAAAAATGCCCCAGAGCGTCTTCGCTCCGGCAAGAGCTGAACGCTTTAGAGCATTTTCCTATCCCGTCTTATCTTTGACAAACATCGCGGACATTTCTTGCAAGCGAAATATAAGGATAAAAACGATAGCGAGAGGCTGCAAAAAACGGTTATTTTTTCTTGATTTCAAATTTGAATTTGCTGCGGATATATTTGAATATGAGCCAAAGGACCAGGATTGCAGCCAATACCTCCAGTAGAACTTTCCATGGTATCACCCAAAAAGACGCTTCCATAGTTTCCGGTTCGGCGGGCGCCTGCTGATAGTTCTTATCGAGCGTCAAGACCGCCGTATACCTCCCCATCAGAAATCCGCCTTCCCAATCTATGTTCAGCTTGCGTAAAGCATTCGGCATGGCGAAAAAACTCTCGATCGCATGCTCCCCTACTCTCCTGCCTAGCATATTCCGGATCTCCATATTTCCGGAAGGAGTCAGGTGGACATTGCCTTCGTTTTTGAAAAATATCTCGAAAGTTATCGGCCCTTTCTCATAGAATCCTTTTTCCGCCTCTTTTACCTTGAAATCCTGCAAATGGCCGGACTCGGTAGTATCTCCCGCGACCCTCACGAAAAACAAAGCGCCCAGGCGGCTGATAACCTTGGCCTGCGCCGAATCTTCGTCTATCGCGTCGTCCGGAACCGTCGACACCAGCACGGAAGCATAGAGTCCGCCCGGCTGGGAATCTTCCGGAATCTCTATCTCTACGGGCAAAGTTATCTTCTCGCCGTGCCTCAGGCTGAATTCATAGACTTCCGGCTTGATATAGTCCTTCATGGAATAAGGCCCCTTCTCGGCGCCGAAAAGCCGCACTGTCTCATCCGTATCGAAGGAGCCGGAAAAATCTTCCACTTCCACCTTGAACTCCTGGTCTTTTCCGAAACGGTTGGTCACCGTCACTTTTTGGGCGGCTTTCTCTCCGGGATCGAGAAGCAGATCGATTTTCCCCGGACCGAGCACGAAGTCCCCCTTCACCGGAGTATCGCTTATCATCTGCAGGTCATATGCCAGCGAACAATCCGCATGTCCGAAGATCAGGAACAATCCCGCAAGTAAGATTATCTTTTTCATTATCGCTTATTTAAGAATCTCGAGAAACTTCATTTCCCCCGCACTGTCAGAGGCAAGTCGAAGTAACGGTGATGGTGGTCGTGTATGATCCGTCCGAAAATTGCTGATTCGGCGCGAGATACGCCTGGAGGTTTATCGTCGCGGTTACTCCCGTCTTCTGGGCGGTATTGGTGGTCAAGATAGTATATGGAGTAGCCGTAGAAAAACCTATCCAGCAATGGGTAATATCGTTAGAAGTACCGCTCCCGCAAGCGCTCGTGCCGTTATTCTTGAAAGCCGGTGCCGCGACCGTGCTTACCACATTATATCCGAAACCGGAATCAACCGGATTAGACCAAGTAAAAGTCGGAGCGGCGGTAGTATAATCCTTGAAATAATCAGTCAGGGTAATATGCGAGAGCTGGTCGCTCGATTGCACCGTCGTGCTGAACCCCGCCGTATTGCTGGTGATTACCGTGAAGCTGGTATTGCCGGTAGAAGCGCCTCCGGTCATACCTCCGATATCCGGCGATAACGAAACGTCTGCCGGATCGGTCATTGACAGTTCTCCGGTTATCGTCTGTCCTACCGTAAAGGTCTGCTGTACGGAAGCCGCAGCATCCGCCATGGACGGCTCTACATACATATACCCCAAGACGAAGATAAGCATTAAGGAAAGGATCTTGGAAACGCTTTTGGATTTTTTCGGCATTGTTTTTTATTTATTTTATTTACACTATTACCAAAGATCGCACTAACTAGAAGAACAGCACATCAGGATACGATCTGCTTTGTCGCTGTTTTTTCATTCGTTTCATCCTTTTCATCATCTTCCGGTCATCGCCTCCTAAGCGCCAGATAAAATAGCAAAAGCCGATCATTCCTACGAAAAACATATAAACCACTGATTTGATTATAGCACTTTTATTTATAAACACAACCATCTGCAAACACGATCAACGAAAGAGAGCCGCGGACCTCAGAGCGCCAAGGCGGTCACGGTGATCGTCGCCTGGTATAGCCCGTCGGACTGGATGTGCGACGTTCCCGACTGCGCCCGGAGCTTGATGGTCGTTTCCGTTCCCAGAGGATGGTTGCCGAAATAAGAGCCGGCTACTACCTGATTATCGGTCGTAAATGGCCCCCAGCACCTGTCCGCGATGTTTCCCGATCCGACGCTGCAGACGCTGCCGTTATCGAGGAATCTGCCGATGGTATCGCCCCCCTCGATCGTAAAGCCGAACTCCGAGTCAGTGTTCGCGATAGACCAGCCGAAATCGGGCGCGTCGCCCGTCGGAGTATAGTTGGCGAAGCTCTCCGCGCCGGACATGAGCGCCGGGCTGGTGCTGGCGCGCACGCTCACCTGGTATCCCCCATGGCTGTCGGTCGTCACGTTCCAGCTCGTGCTGCCGTAAGAGGTGCCCCCGGTCATCCCTCCGAGGTCTGGACTCATCACCACGTCAGCAGGATCGGTCATGGCGATGTATGTCTCGTCCATCGTGCGGTAGCCGGCATTCAGGATCTTGCAGGTCGCGGCCGGAGTGTCTTCAGAAGAGACGGCGCCATAGTTCTTCCCGTCATTGGAATTGGGGGAATGATCATCAATGATGATTTCTTTCATGGATACGTCATCGACGATATACGTCCCCGTAGATCCGGACGCCAGCATCCCGACATAGAAAGTCGCATTGCCGCTATTGACGGCCGTATAGTCGGCCTCCATCTTCTGCCACTGCCCGACGAGCGTCCTGTCTCCAGCGGCGATAGTAGCATTGTCATTGGTTATAAATATGCGCGGATTGCTACTAAGAGTGCTCACTATATACACCCACGCCGTAAAACGATAAGTGCGGCCGGCCACTAGCGGGACAATCTGATATACCTCGGCGTTATTGGTAGCCGCTATCCGCTGAGCCGATCCGCTCCGGACCAGGGAGGACTCCTCTGTATAAGTCCCGACTCCCGTCGATAACCATCCGTTACCTACGCCGCCCGTGAAACCATTCTCGAAATCGCCACTGACTACCGCATCGGTAAGCGTATCATCAAAGTCCCAGTACCCGACCAGGCCGGACTCATCTATTTGCCCGCCTTCATAAAGAGCTGATATCTCACCGGCAGAGAGAGCGCGACTGTAGATGCGGATATCATCCATTAGGCCGTCAAAGAAATTGCTATTTGCCGCTGAAGGCATCGAACGACCGATGAGGACGGAATCTGTCCAAATATTCTTATTATTGCTTGTAAATACGTCGCCTCCCGATTGAAGAGAACCATCCACATAAAGCCGCACAGCGTTATTAGGCAAACTCCATGTCAGAGTAGCATTATACCATCTACCAGCTTCGATCGGATCCTTTGAATAAGCCTTGTCAGGCTCGCCGGCAGTCTGCCATCCAGAATCAATCTTGTTATCAAAGGACCTGACCATCATAAAAACTTTATCCTCAGTGTTATCTCCGCTGGCAATATCCTCTCCAGAAATGATAAGGGTCTGGTTCTTATTGATCTCATCTATCTTGAACCACATACTGATAGTGCCCTCAGTTTGGGAGATCATACTATTAGTTCCAATGCTTGCATAATCATCCGTCCCGTCGAACAAAAGCGATCCGCAGCTCGCCTGCGACTCGCCTGTCGCCACCTCGCCCAGCGTATCCGAAAGGCGATAATTGGCGCTCGCACTCCCTTCCGTTCCGCCGAAATTTATCGAATCCTGTTCGATGCCATAATTGGTGCTTTGCATGCTGTACGTACGGAGCGGAGGAAATAATATCAGCGCCGCCGCCAGGAATATATGAAAGATTTTTGACAACCTTGTCCGCATCCTTGATTGATTATTTTGTCTAAATGATTCCGCCTGAAAATAGTTCCGAATCTATCATGATTATATCATTTATTTATCTTCTTCACCATCTGCTTTTGCATATGGATCGGCGCACCCGCCTTTGCTTTTAGCTTCCGCGGGATTCCGGATCGGGTCCGGGATAAACCCTGGCGGGTGCGCTACTTCGCGATGCGTATCCGGCTTCAGAATAGAGTAGCAGACTTTAGGATGCGCTGTTATCACATATGAAATATATGAAATCCAAATGCACGCGGAATAAATTCCGCTACTCCGGAATACAAAACCGTCTTATACGGAGGAAATAGCGAAATGCCGGGTGGAGTAGCAGATTTTAACCTGCGTGGTTATTCCAGGCGGTCGGATCCGAAATACCGCGTGAAACAATGTCCTGGTTTATCAGGATAAATTCCGCTGCTCCAAGACATATTTCGTATTCCGGGACCGCGCCCGAGAGATAGTGTGTCATAATCGCATATCCGATTTAGGCCGCAAATATAAAAGGACGGATGAACCGTCCTTTTTGGTGGTAAGTATCACTGCCTATCTTACCACATAAACGAATTTCTTTTCGGGATCGCTCACCAGAGAAACGATAGCGAAGTTGCGGTACACTTCTACTTCTACCGGCTCGGTGAGATTCTGCTGCACCTCCGCCGTCACCCCCGCAATCACGCTCGTATCCGTCTCTTTGTCGAAAGCGAGGAGCTGTAGCGAACTGCTGGCCTGGTCGCAAGGCGCCGCATCTTCATTCGCAGCGGAGATAGTCTCTCTCTCATCCCTATCGTCCTTGTTCTGGACATACTGCCGGGCGGATAGATAATTCTGATAGGCGGTGTACTCCTGGACAGCATAGAAGCTATCGTCGACCTCTCTCACCCCCTTCCAGAAACCGATCGCGTTTGCGAGGAGTATCACGGTAATCGTGCAGAATATCGCCAGCTCCAGCACCGAGCTGCCGAATAGAGGCCGTCTCTTTTCCTTTCCGCCTCTGTCCTCTTTTTTCTCACTTCCCTTGACCTTTACCGGCACGGAAGCCGCGCCTTTCCCTTCCGTCTTGTCGACATATTCATAGACCCATTCCTTAGTCGTCACCCAATTCCTTCCCAATTTCTCCGCTTTGAGTTTTCCCTGCCGGCACAGGAGGCTGATATAATCCTGAGAGTAATTAGTCAGCTTGGCCGCTGCCGCCAACGAGATGAACTGTGGTTCTTCGTTTTTCATAAGGCAATGATTGTTATGTTTTTATTATGCTTATGGAACAGTAACTATTGATCTTGTTTTTATTCTACAATAATCGATACGATATCGCAAGCACCCGATTCCTGATATCCGATATGCTACGCATGACAGCGGCCTCTATAATATTTCAAGGAGTCCCATCGTAAGCACGAATCCCAAGAGTCCGCCGATGAGCACTTCATGCGGAAGATGCCCCACCCGTTCCTTGAGTGTCGGATATCCGGTAAGATGGAGATCCTTTACGAGACGATTGACGGCGGCACCGTTCCTGCCGATATGGATCCGGATATTCATAGCATCATAGATCACCACATAGGCCACGCATACGGCGATGGCGAAATCGATCGAACCGATTCCCGATTCGTAGCCCACGAGCGTCGCCAGCGACACGGCGAACGAAGTGTGCGAAGAAGGCATATGTCCTGGAGTAACGAGGTATCGGATCTCGATCTTCCGATGCCGGATGATGGCCAAAGTGAATTTGACGATCTGCGTGAACGTCCCGGCGATGAGCGGAATGAGGATGAAAGGATAATCCATATGGTTCGCGGTTATTATTATGCAATCATTCTAGCATCTAATTTTCCCCCTGTCATCCGGATTCGTACAGACCAGGCATTGCCTTGTCTCTATCCATATCGGCTCATGCAAATTGTCATTTGCCGTGCCCGGACGCATCTATCGGCTATCAGGAATGTTTCAGCCGCCGATAGATCCCGTACAAACATCCTTTTACAGGCAGATCATAAAGTCCGGCATAGCTCGCTTCCTTCCCCCCGAATCCCGTCTTGAAACGGGTAATGCCTGCCCACCTCGGCTGCCTGTTCCCGATCGTAATTCCCCAGAAATCATAGGCACCGCAGCCGGCGGCTCGGGCATCCCGGATCTGCGTCCACTGGAGAAGATAGGGGGCCATGAGATTGCGATAGGAGTCCGAGGAGGTGCCGTGGAGATAGACGGCATGGCCGCCAAAGAGAAGGACAATATTTGCCGCGATAGCTTTCCCCCCGTATCTCGCCACGTACAGTCGGCATCGGAGCGTATTGCCTTCCCTATCCAGAAGACGGAGCATCTCATGATAATAATCCCTGTCGTGCGATACGATCCCATCGCGGCGGGAAGTCTCCTCTATGAGGCGCCAGAACTCGGCAAAATTCTCCTCGGAAAAACTTTCCGCACCGGCCGTCACGCCTTTCTTCTCGGCAAGACGTATGTTGTAGCGGGTCTTCGGCTTCATCCCGGCGAGAAGCTCCTCTTCGCTCTTCTTAAGGTCGAGAATAAGAGTATCGCGGGGCTGTACGCTTCCCGGCACGCTCATAAAGCCTCCCCGTTCCCAGACGGATCCTTTCTCCTCTGCTACCGGCGGATCCATGCGCACGAAAAGCGCGCCGTTCTCCTTGGCCTTTTCCCGGAGAACGGATATCAGGAAATCCGCCGCACGAGACCGGTCCGCTTCCGATATGTCCGCCGCGACGATAGGACCGCGCGGGACATACCAATACCGCATCCCGAGAGGCAACCGATGCTCGATTGCCGAGGCAGTTGCCAGGAGCCTCTTCTCGCAACAGGCGAAACGGAAGACTTTGCGGCCCACCGCAGACTGGAATTCTCCCCACCCGAAGCTCTGCAAGAACCCCTCCGGACAGTTCCGGAGGATAAAGCTGTCCCAATTATTCTTCTTGTCTTCCTTGATTTCATCTACTTCCATAGTTCTCTCTTAATATCAGTTAGCCGATCAAACTGGATAAAATAAATAGTCTTTGTCATCTCAAAGGAATAAAATGACTAGGGATCCGGGAAGTGCACGAAACCGCTATGAGATATTCTTTTCATGAACATGACATTCCCAACTATATCGTACGATTCTCCGATTCCTCAATCGCTCCTTTCGAGTCGCTCATATCGGAATGACAAGATACTGGATTCCCGACGTCTCGGGAATGACAAATCTCTTCTATCATACCCTCCCTACTTCAACCTCAGATTCATATCGGCCTTTAGATGCTTGTAATCCGTGATGCCTCTCTTCGCCCCGAGGCGGTAATATCCCGCAATCGCGATCATGAGCGCGTTGTCGGTCGTGAACCGCAGTGGCGGAAAATCGACATACATATCGGGAATTTCCTTCTTCACCTTATCTCGCAGAGCTTTCCGGAGCGCCTTGTTCGCCGACACGCCGCCGCCCAAGAAGATGTTCCGGACGGAATATTTCTTCGCCGCACGCACGGTCTTTAAGGTAAGTACTTCGATCGCCGCCGCCTGGAATGACGCTGCGACATCCGCGACATATTTTCCGTCCGCCAAGTCTTTGCCTCGCGTCTCGTAAAGCACCGCCGTCTTGAGTCCCGAGAAACTGAAATTGAGATCCGGACCCGAAAGCATCGGTCGTGGAAAATTTATCGCCGCCGGGTTACCCTGTCGGGCGAGTCTCTCGATTGCCGGTCCTCCCGGATATCCGAGGCCTAGGATCTTCGCCGCCTTATCAAACGCCTCCCCTACCGCATCGTCCACCGTCTCGCCAATGATCTTGAATTCCATATCTTTCCGCATCAGTACCAATTGGGTATGTCCGCCGGAAACGATGAGACACAGTACCGGGAATTCCATCTCCTTGAGCTTATACGCATTCCCTTCTTTTTCCGAGAGCCAGTTGGCATAGATATGACCTTCCAGATGGTTTACCTCAACCAGAGGTTTTCCGAGCGCATACGACAAAGCTTTCGCGGCATTCACGCCGATCATGAGCGCGGGAATGAGTCCAGGTCCCGCCGTCACCGCGATATAGTCTATCTTGGCCTTCGGGATACCCGCCTTCCCATAAGTCTTTTCCAGCACAGGCACCATATTTTGGAGATGCGCCCGCGCCGCGAGCTGCGGCACTACTCCGCCATATTTCTCATGCATCTTGATCTGCGAAGAGACCACGTCCGCAAGCACTTCGGCCTTCCTTCCCCGGAACCGGACGATAGCCGCCGCCGTCTCGTCGCAGGAGGTCTCAATCGATAAGATTATCATAAAAGTCTTTACAAAAGTGTTATATATGCTACTATAACACAGTAATAAATTTAGGTTAAGGAAAGCCTTTTCTTGCCATTGCCAGGAGCCCTTCGGGGGCAGAGTTCACCCTCGGCCTGATCGGGAGCGGCAATCCCGGCACGAAAGCGAGCCTGTTCCGAAATGGAGCAATTTCCTACCATCCATGACAGATAATGGATTACAGGTTATCTGTTATGAGCTATCCGTTGTAAGTTACTTTCTGGCCTCATCGTCTAATGGTTAGGACATCAGGTTTTCATCCTGGCAATAGGGGTTCGATTCCCCTTGAGGCTACCGCCAAAATAACCGCTCATTTAAGCGGTTATTTTTTATACCCAAGTATTGAAATCGAACCCCCATACATTAATGGAGCAAGAACACGGAAATGACCGCCTTTGATACACTAAAAATATTTAAATGCCTTAGTATGCCCGTCCTGCTTTTTTTATGAATTTGTTACTATTTTCGTAAGAATTCATATTGGTTTTTCTGTTAAAGAGTAAAAGCCGCTATTCATACAAGGAAATACGAACTCATAATCCGCTTCGTAAATAGATAAAATAAAGTTAAAGATTAATAAGGCAATCAAAATTAAGCTGAGTTTAGTAATTGTTTTTTTAGATAGTTCTTTTCTATATATGACGCAAAAGATAATTAGAACTACAGCTAAAATTTTTATCATCGATAGAGAATAGAATTCTAGACTATGATAAATCGTCAAAAAATTCCTTGGCTCTAAACTAAAGCAAAGATTATTATAATCAACCTTATCCCAATCACTTTGCGCAATATTGCTATTGAATTTCTGTATTATATTATTATTTAGTTCGCGATAACCTCCAATTTCGTAATAGAGAATGTATCCAAAAAATAGCAAATTTACTAAAGTTGTAAGAATAATTGCATAAAAAACAATAACTTTCATCTTGGACTTTAACATAAGATCATATGATTAATTATAAAAAATTATAACATAAGTCTTTTCTAAAAAATAGACATTCGATTTTGAATGTCTTTTAATCACTTGGCTTAAGTCAAATTATAATTTTATTTTACCAGCTTCCTCCGCCTCCGGTAGTCGAGTAAACATATATTTCTCTAGCATAATTTGGACATAACATTGTGTATCTTTCTGGTATTACCAGTAGAGACTTCCTACCAGAATCATATGATAGTCTCAGCCAAGATTGAGGATTGGTATGGGGATATAGTAAAGGAAGGGCCCAAGATTGATAGCCGCCTACTTTATAAGACGAAGGGGATTGGAAGCTGCTAAATGGAATGTTATAGATCAACGCATAGTGAGTTTTAGTGTCCTGCAGGGTTGTTGTTCCGGAAGCATACGTGTATGCTGATGCCGGAAAAGCTGTTACCGATAATATTGCCAAAAGCAATCCAATGATTGCTATCTTCTTTATTTTTGTTATCAAGTTAATTCACCCTTTAAGTTCAAGTTCAGGTTGTTCGAAAGTCTGTGCCAAGTGTCCTATATTATTCGTCAAGGAACCACATTCCTTTCGCCAGAAAGTTTAGCAAAAAACATAATTTTGTCAAGGATAGATGATGAAGCTAAAATATTGACTTAACTTAGAGGTTAGATAGCACCAAAGCTTCATACCATTTCTTAACATCTTGCACGATGGGGTTTAAATTCTCAATGCAGTAGACTACATGCTAAAACAATCCCTTATTCGAGGGATTGTTTTTTATATCCGAAAATAGAAATCGCTCCTGACTAAAACTAAGTATTTAAAATAATATTTCCTCCCGTCCCTCCTTGTCCTTGTCCGTCAAGACCACTTTGAATTTCTTATCAAAAAAATCAGATCCGATCTCTTCGCCAGCCTCTATTTTCTTCTTGATCTCTTCGATGCCAGCCCGCAGATCTTCCGCCATATCCGCTTCTTCCATTTCCTCAAGGCTTTCTACGGCATACTCCCTGAAACCGGCCAAGTAGTAAACGACAGCCATCCGCATGCTCATCACCAGACGCGGAGCATGATTGTCTATAGCATCGGCCTCTTCTTGCTTTTGCTCAACGAAATTTTGGAACGGCTCGGATTTCGCTCCATCTTCACCCGTCTCCTTCAGGCAATCAACCGCTTCCCTGTAGCTCGAAATCTCCTTTTCTTTTTTCTCTTTCCCTTCTCCGAACGCAGGATTCTCAGAAAGACGTATGTTTAAGATTAGAATCTGTATCAAAAATAGCTGCTATCTATTTCCGAGGATTTTCCGAGCGAAAAAGCAGAAAATCGAGGAAGAATAATGGATTATTTTGACGAGATTTTATGGTTTTGTATCCGGAAAAGACCGGAGGGAGATGGTGGATTATTTTTGATACAGGTTATCAATATAGTCTGCATACCGGAACAATTTCTTAGAGGATTGTCCGGTATCTAGGATAAACTCTCCCTACACCTCACCTATTCCCCGTTCTGCCTTAAGCTCATTTATCCTTACCATGACGCGATCCAACATCCGCTTACCGGCATCTGCCGTACTTGCCTCATCCCCTGCCACTCCGATTTTTTCCAGTTTGTCTTCACCGAAATAAGGATCATATTGCATCGCCTCGATAGCCCCTTGCACTTTATGCAGGTCCTGCACATCCCTCACGGCTGCCATTATCGTATCGTATTTGCTTACACCATAAGAATGCCAATCCTTCATATCTATCGCATTATTGCCACCCCTGCCGTCCCTAGTAGGATCTACGCATGTGCAGCTGACCTCGTCCTTCCTGCTTTCCGTGGCCATAGCCACCCAGACATGTTCGGCATGCGTCGAATAAGCGGGAAACATCGCGATCTTGTCCAGATTGGGCACGCCTTCTGCCTCCAGAACCACTTTGGCATCGATGCATACCGTCATCCAACCCCAACAGTTCGCCTTTCCGCCCTGCAAGATTTCCAGCGCGGCGACATTGGAATCCTCATAGCGCTCATTCCATTCCTGGCCATTATCCTTTCCTACATAAGAGTCTATATTTCTCGCCATGACATCCATGATGATCCGGACGACCTCTTCGGGATGAGTAGCGGCGAGCTCCTTGACCTCGTCAATGTCGTAACCGCTATCTTCTAACATCCCGAGGAACTGTGTCCGGAACTGCTCATGTCCTTCACCGCTCAGCAGTACCTTCTCGTAAGACTTGAGGGCTTTGAAATTTTCGCTGCTCTCGGCATCCGGATCTATCCTGAAATCATCGAATTCGACCAGCGAGACATCGGATACTTCATAGCCGATAAAGCCGTCGATATTTTCCGCTATCTTGCCTTCCTCTACGCCCAGGTCAGTCGCCAGATAATGGGCGATCTTGTCCCGGTTTTTTGAAAATTCTTCAAAACTGCATCCGTTATCTCCCGCCATGAGGGAAATGCCGACATCGTTCCTCAGGTCCTCGTTAAACTTATCCAGTCTTTTCTCATCGACTTCCAAAGGCATGAGATATATCCGCTGGATATATTCTTCTTCCTCTAGCAGACGCCCAACGCCCCTCGCCGTATCATTATCCTCCGCAGGAGACAGGCCCCGGAAAACCTCAAAAGAGAATCTCGTCCCGCTGTCCTCAAACATATTCCTGTCGGAATAGGAATATTGGCCGAAGTGATGGTGATCGGCATCCTGAGGACCGAAATCATTCATCTTCTCGGTGATTTCGGAGCTATTTATCATGGTTCCGAGCGGCACATTATAATGCCCCACTTTGATATCCAGACCTTTGTCTGCCAAATCCTGTATGACATTGGAATCATAAGAAAAAGCAAGAAGGAATAACTGGCCCATGTTGATGGTATGGTGATGCTTTTCCAGATAATCCGTAATCTTTTTCAACGCATCCGCTTTGGGTTCCAGCTTCAACCCCTTGCCGCTTCTCTGGCATTCGGCAAGCGCTTCCTCGACATTGTCCCTCATTATCTCCAGGTCCCTCCTGGTCCAAGCCGGCGCATCCTTTCGGGTAAGATCCTCTTGTTCAAGGCCCTCGAAATATCCCAAGTCCAAGCCTGATAAGTCGGCCATCTTCTCCAGTTCTTCCCGGGTAGTGATTCCCAGACCGATGGCCTTCTCGACGATTTTATCTTCGATCTCATCTTTGAATCCGCTGATATCCTCGGCCGAAGCCGCTTGGTAAGGATGCGCCTCGTCATGGCCATAAATATCCCAGTCCGAATCTTCCTCTTCCCGGCTCCCCCCCTCCCCTTTCTTAAGATCCGGTCTTGGATTGAAAAATTCAAACATGATTTTAAATTAGATTTAAAAGTAGAGCGTAATTGTCGTTTGCGATCGGAATGACGACTGGCGGTCCATAAGGCGGCAGATGGCATAATTATAGCATCAACTCTCGATTATCAAAAATTCGCCCGATATTATACGAGAGATTGAAAATGCCGCATCGCAAGCCGACCTCCAAACATCCATGATATCATCTCACAAGGCCAATCCTATCCAGAAAAATAAAAAAGATGGAAGCGATCTCTTTATGAGACAGCCTCCGATATGCCGATAAATCATCGGCTTGATATCAACTTCATTTCGAAATATCAAGCCTGCGTCTTTGTCTGGATATTTCCGTTTTTATTTTTATTCCTTCTGATGTCCTCCTTGTCCCCCGTCGCGGCCCAGATGAAATCCTCCCATAAACCCTCGTCCTTTTCCAGATGGTAGTAAGAGAACCACAGGATGATCTCCGGCTCCGCTTCCGCAATCGCGAGATCGCGCATCCGGCGCATCTCGAGGCGGCTGGGCGGACGCTTGTGCCTCCAGGACAGAGGAGCCTCCCGCGGCTCATCCGTCCAATCGAAAGCCTGGAGAACCATGACCGTCTTCTTGCCATGCATCGCGTTATATATCCCTAGCTCCCGGGCCGTGATACCGACTTCGCTTACCATCTCTTCCGAATCCTTGCCGCTTCCGATCGGATAGACGTCCAATCCGAGATACTCGGCCGAATCGGAAAACGGGGTAAGCGCATCGGAAGTATAGTTCCCGACATAGAGCCGCGGATGCCCGGGATCGGCCGCGTGGACCGCTGCCGACATCTCCCGCACCTCGGCAGCCTGCTCCGGAATGTTCTCGTCTCCGACATAATACCCCCAGGTCGCCGGATGGTCCTTCACCATGCGGACCACCTGTACCGCCCTGGAAGACGCGTCGGGATCGCCGACCAGCTCGTTGAAATCCCAGATGACCTGGAGGCGATTGTCTTTGGCCCGATCCAGATAGGCCTTGAACTCCGCCGCATCGTTTTTCCGCGATCCCGAAGTATAGCAGAGCACCAGATCAAGTCCGGCCTCTCCTATCTCGTCGAGATTGGCAAGGCATCTTTCCGAAGAGATATTGCCGTAATCATACACGCCCTGGAGCGGCAGCGCATCCGCAGCCGGTGAGACCGCAGCATCCTCGACTGCGAGATGGATGAGCCGCAGGGCGAAAAAAAATACAGCCGCCGCGAGAAAGACTGCCATTATCTTCTTTACCGGATCCATTATCTTCATTCCTCCCTGAAAACCAGTGATATTATATTCCATTTTCCCATACGGATATGTTTATGTCAAAAAAGGACCGCGCGCGGTCCTTTGCCCCGATTCCGGGGCTCTTCCTTGATAATAGGCGGGACGCAGGCACCGGAAAGGACGGAGGAATAAGGACGATCTTGCCAAAGAACGACTGAAGGATCAGAAAGGAGCCTTCTCCCCCCGCGCCTTTTTCTTCTCGCCTTCCTCCATCTCTTTGAGCAGCTCCCGCGCCTCCTTTTCCCGGCGCTCCTTCTCTTCCCGCCCGACGAGCTCCCATCGCCTCTTGCCCGCCTTGCGGTGATTTTCCTTGCGGTAATTGGGGCAATAATATCCGCGCTTGCCCCTTACCCCTCGCTCTCCGCAGACCGTGCAATAGCACTCCACTTCTTCTTCGCCTTCCCGTATATCTCCTATCTCGCCTTCCTGCGCCGCCTCACCCTCCTCCGCGATCCGGATAGCGCGCGCGAAGGAAGGTCCGCGCGGAGAAGCCGTTCCTGTCCCTTCCGCCTGCGCCATCTCTTCATCCGTATAGATGCCGGAAAGATCGCCGGGGAATGCTTTGCGAAGCGCGAGCGCCTCGGCGCATTTGGCAAGCATGAGATAGGGCATCTTGTTCCACATGAAAGACTGCGCGCCTTGCGGCGCATATTCCGTCCACCTTGCGGAAGCGGTGAAAGAGACTCTACGGCCGTCCACCAGCCGATAGACCGTGACGGTGGCCTTGTCGGGATGCGGCGCGGTCTCGGTGTCATAGACCGCATCATCGATGCCGGCCAATTCGCCTTTGCTTTCCGCGATAGCGCGGTAGCCGTCGATGCCGGTCTGGATTGTCGCCTGTCCGCCACGCTTCACGAAATGGATCTGTTTGGTAAGCGGATCCAGTCCGGTGCGGACCGCCGTATAGAGGAAGAGCTTGAACTCATCGTCCGTCGCCCCGCGCGCGACGGTATTTCGGATGAGCCGGACCTGCTCCTCCGTGTACGGGGATTTTATGATATTTTTTTTAGCATTCATATGTTTGCATATATCTATTTAAATGTGGGATCCAATGGTCAAGCTCGGACTTTGAAAAGACAAAACGCCACCCGAACTCACACTGCAAATATGCAGAGCAAGCCCCGACAGCGTCCAGAGACAGGATGAACGAATTATTATGAAGGACATGAGGAATCGGGGGCAGAGCTCCTCAAAATACAAGCGTGTGAAGGTAATTATAGTCTCTAAGTGATTATCTGGCAACCCTGCGGCATTGGGACGAAATTGCCCCCCCCTATTATTGCTCAAAATTATGAATCCGCACATCCGGCATTTTACGCCACCCACCTCCGTAAATACTTCGGCGAGGCAAGGTTTATTCTAGTAAGCTAGGAATTTGTTCCGCGCGCATTCATGCAGCGGGAACAGGTTTAAACCTGTTCCCTGAGGTTTTAGGCCTACTCGTGCCTTGATCCGACTCAACGATATTTTTCCTGGAGTAAGACCAAAAGAAACGGATCTTAAGATCCGTTCCCGCAAACCATAAAACCACAGACAATTCCTAATCCATTATTCCCGACAAGCATCGCTTGATTATCCGTTGTAAATCTTGAATAAGACAAGTTTTCATAAGTCCGCAAATTGCAGATAAACGACATACAAGAGCGCCAGATTCTGAAGGAGCGCGAGCGGTACCCCGACAAGAAAGATAAGCTTTTGCGTCTTGTGATGGCCGATAAACATCCCCGCGAAGATTCCCGCAGCCCCGAAGCAGATAGCAACGAAAAGCAGCTCCCCTTCCGAAGTGCGCCGCAGCGAGAGCCGCGATTTCTTCTTGTCGTCGAGCATGAGGAAGAAAGAGAAAAGATTTATGAGGGTGAAGGCGGCGGATAGGACCGCCAGATAATACGGCATAATCATAATATGAATCATATTGTAAATAAAAAATCTCGCTTAACAATGAGGAGGCGTAAGCGAGTAAGCGACGTCGTTTTGTCGCTTTGCCATTTCTGTCTCTGTCCGCCGATCTTTCTCGGCTTCTTTTACTATTTTTTCCAAGAAGCATACCGGCTTACTCAGATGTCTTATCTCAAGCTGGAAATGCCCTATGCGGAAAAAATCGGTATCCTCTACGGTCATAGCCACTCCGATCTTAGCGAATTTCTCGATGATATCTTCGATTGAGTCATCGTCCACTCCGCGAAAATCGATATCTCCCGAGATATCCCCCTGCATGTCCCATTCGATTATGACAGGAATGCTTCCGAAAAAACTTGCCCGCAGATATTTTTCTCCCCGGCATTTAGCATCTTTGACGGGGCGTGAACCTAAATCTCTTAAAAAAGCTAAAAGAGAATAACAAGAAGGCATTATCCGAAAAGCATCATTCTCTTCATCCATGCGTCTTCCTCCTTTCTCATTTCCCATTTTTTAAGATGTACACTTCGAGGAAATTATAGCGCAATATCCTACAAAAGCAATATTGCGTGCCATAACTTCAACATTTCATTATTGCATATTTTATCACATTTGTCAAGAGCAGGTTCAGGGGTACTATAAAGCAAGCCTCACACACGACAATGAATTTTCAAGGAAGTTAAGCG
>CAZDCJ010000018.1:0-19919 GCA_964503935.1 uncultured Candidatus Saccharibacteria bacterium | reverse complement strand
TCTAAGAGAGGGTCCGCCTCGCCCAAACCTTAGGTGAGGGCGAGTAGTGCCGAAAAAAAGTACCGGGGGTGTTATATTTTGCTTTTATTTCCCCCCTGAGAGTGGTGGCCCGAAAGGCCGGGGGTGTCGTGTTTGGCAATCGAAAGCAAAAGATTCCAGCTTAACGCTTGGGGCGGTCGGAAGACGGGACGTCTGGATAGGATTTTCTCATCCGCCTTTTTATTGTATAATCTAAAGAGACCGATATTTTAGAATAAGATAACATTATGATGCCGAGGACCGCAAAGAAAAGCCCCTTCCTGTCAGTTTCCGCTATCGTCATTCTCGCCATTTCCGCGTGGCTGCCCATGGATATTGCCTGTGCCGTCAGCGGAGACGGACTGATCGCTTATCCCACGACCACGGACCCGGAGAACGAACTGTCGCAGACTTGGTTCATCTACGGCCTTCCGGCAGGCGGAAGCAAGAAAGATTCTCTCACCCTCAAGAACGATTCCGACCAAGAAGCGTCCATAAGCCTCTATGCGGTAGATTCGACGACGAATAACATGGGGGAATTCGCCCTCGAGAATGAAAGCGATAGTCGCGACCAGATCGGCAGATGGATTACCTTGGAAAGCAGCCATCTCATACTAAAGCCCCAGGAAGAGAGACAGGTCGGTTTTACCATCAGTATTCCCCAGGACGCCCCGGTCGGAGAGACGTCCGGCGGGATCATCATCCAGAAAGATCTTACAGAGGCGCAAAAGAATACTACGAGCGGTTTTGTCATAAGCACCCGCATAGGGATCCGCGTCTATGAGACTGTACCGGGGGATATTCTCCGCGGTGCCGGATTCCAGGATGCGGGCATCGGATACGATAAAGCCGACGGGACATACGTCTATACCGTCACGATAAGGAATGAAGGCAATGTCTCTCTCGAATCAACAGTAAGGCTGCGCCTTGAGGACATGCTCTTCGGAAGACAGGGTAAAGATCTCGAGCAGAAGATACTCATCCCCCGCGGCGAGGAACAGAAGGTGGCTTTCACGATCGATGACGATATATTCGGCAGATTCGAAGCGACTGCCACCGTAGAGTACGCGAAGGCCGATGGGTCGCAAGAAATGATTTCCACGCCCGCTCCTTTGTATTTCTTCGCCTATCCTCACGGCCTCATCTCCGGGCTCGTAATCCTCCTCCTTTTCAATCTCTTCCTTATCGCAATCCGGCGGCTCCGCAAAGCCTCGGAAAAAAGATACTATGCGGATTACCGCGTCCAAGACGGAGATGATCTCGGCATACTCTCCGAACGCTTCGGAATTGGCTGGAAAAAGATCATCAAACTGAACGGGCTGAAGCCTCCTTATCAGCTCGAGAAAGGACAGCTTCTCCGTCTCATCGACAAGAAGCATATCCTGTCTCCCCAAGCAGCAGACATAGGAGAAGTCGCGGCAATACCCGTCGGAAATGACCGCCGCAGCCGACAAGAAGCGTTTGAAAAAGACCTGGCTCTCATTTCCGACGACAGGCCTGCCGCCCTTCCGAAGAAGACTTCTGCTCGAGAAGGCCGGATTTCCAAGAAGATAATGCTTTTCCTCCTTCTGGCAGGAGGAGGATATTTCCTTTATACGCAAGTCATCCTGAAAGGCAACGATGCGCATTTCGTATACGATCGCAGTATGGACGGAACCGCTGCCGAAGAAGGGTCAGAAGCTCAGGCTCCAAAGACAGCAGATACGACAGACAGCGCTACAGAAGAAGCATCCGTGGCAGCGGAAAACCCCGCAGACGATGAGATTACGGATGCGGAAAGAAAGACGACAAGAGTCGAGATTCTCAATGGCAGCGGCGTGAAGGGCGCTTCCGGCAAGGCAGCCGCGCTCTTCAAAGAAAAAGGTTATTCTACTGTCACTACCGGTAACGCCGACCGGTTCGACTACGCCGAGACTTCGCTTGCATGCGGCCGCAGCATATCTCCGGCGGTCTGCCGGGAGGCTATGGAACTGATTTCCGAAGATCATCCTTCCGTCAAAGACAGCTCATCCATGGAAGATCCCGATACCGGCAAGATTACTGTAATCCTGGGCAGATAAGAGAAAATTAATACCGACCTATGAGAAACGATGCACACACCGTATATTCCTTCGGTTCCCGGATAAGATATATCCTATATCCAGCCTTCTTGTGTCTCTCGCTGATGATATGCCGGAGCCAGACTGACGCCCGCATCTCCGACGGGATATCTATAAGCAGCGCCGGTATCTCGCCCACTCCGGCGGTCGTCGGGCAAGAAGCTAGGCTTTCCGCCTCTTATACGGCACTGCCGGATACCGGAATGTACATGGTCCATGCGTGCAAGACAAAAAAGATATCGAGTGGCGGGTCATGTCTGGGCGGGTCATGGTGCGATTCTTCCTCGTTCGCGGCAGACAACCCGATAAGCTGCGCCTTCACTCCCGCCGCAGCCGGCAGTAGCTACGCCTACTACATCTTCGTATGCGATAATGTGGGAAGATGTTCCAGCCCTGCATCGGGGAATTTTTCCGTGATAAATAGCGCCCTCAGCCTGGAAGTCCCCGCGATCCTCGATTTCGGCATCCTGCCATTCTCTTTCTCTTCGCAAAGAAGCGCCCCGGTCCCATCAGGCGATCTCGTGCTCACCGCGACGAGCACGGCCGGATGGAGCCTGGATGTGACCGCCCAGGATTGGACGGATGCGGCCGGTAATTCCTTCGATGCGGACGGCGACGGCACGACAACCGGCCAGCTTACTGTCAACCTCGACGACCTCTCCATCGATTATTCCGATCCGCTGGCAGCAGCCGGCATCGCTTACGGCATCACTTCCTCGTTCTCCCCTGCCGACAGCATCATCAATATCGCTTCTTCTTCGAGCAGCAGCATCGGAATATTCGTCTTTAAAGGCATAAGCTTCGAGCAATTCCTGCCTGCCGGACAAAGAGAGGGAGAGTACAGGACGATCGTGACGTTCACCGTATCCTGAGTAGAGACAAGTCACTGCTTTGTCTCTATTTGTGCCGCTTCTCGGTAATGTCCGCTCCGCGCTTCATCCTAATTAGGGAACGGTCTACAGATATGGTATAATGGGAATATAATAATTAACTGCTGACTTATGCTATCCATCAATCCCTTCGACCTCACGCAGATCAAAAGCGGCGACATAGAGAAACAGATCCTCCGCGTCGGACTCATTTCCAAGCTTGATACGGTCAATCTCATCGAACAGCTTTCCTCCATCAGCGAAGACGAGAAGGTAAAAGCGATCCTGAGCCACATCCTCAAGGAAGAGAAGACGCACATAGGAGCCTTTGAAGCCCTCCTGCTGCGCATCGACGAGCAGCAGATGGAAGGCTTGGCCGAAGGCACCAAGCAATTGGAGGAACTAGACGAGAAACAGAGCCCTGCCGGATAAAAAAACGAGCCTTATGGCTCTTTTTTTGTGTCCGGATCAGCCGGACCGGAAAGTTTTCCGGCATCAGAAAATGAGCACCTCTACCAGGCTTATGACGGCCACCACCAGGAAAAAAGCGATTATCATGACCAGATTTTCCGCACCCTGTCCCATATATTTATCTGAAAGCTAAGCTTGATATCATTATAAGCCAAACAAAAACGGCAATCAAGGACATCGCCGTCCATGCACTGAGCCATCGTCCATGAGCGACAGATCAGTCTTGGTGTCCCCGGCAGGAATCGAACCCACGTTAAGAGCTTAGAAGGCTCCCGTTCTATCCACTGAACTACGGGGACAAGGATCTTTCACGTTGGGAGTATAACAGATAACCTCCCCAAAGTCAACGTACGAAGCTCGGATCTGATTACGGATGTCTCTATATTCCGGGAAAAAGCAAAGACAGTCCTTGCCGGATCAAAAGGACTGTCTTTTTTGGTTTTGATCCAACACACCGCGGCGCCTCCTGGCGCCACCCCTCTCAGGAAGTGGAATGAACGCAAAGATATCCCTATCATTACTCGCTAGGCGAAAATGGAGCATGAACAATCATTGTCATCCCGAACGGAGATGAGGGGTCTGGGAAATGCACGAAATCAACACAAAACCGTTCGTACGGTTCCCGGATTCCTCAATCGCTCCTTTGAGTCATTTATGTCGGAATGACAAGATACCGGATTCCCGCTCGCCTCGCCGAAGCTCCGGCCCCGGATCAAATAATGTCATCCCGGAATTGATCCCGGGCCGGAGTAAACTCCGCGCGGGGTGTGCCGGACCAAAATCAGAAGGACCGGATTCAAGGACCTGCTCTCGCGATTGATAAAAACAGAAGGTCCGATTGAGACGATCGGACCGATGCATGAGAGAACCGCTCCTGCAAAAAGAAAGACGTCATTCCCCCTACCCGTTCCATGGACATAAGTCCGACCAGCCTCAGCTAGAACAAGCAGGCATAGGAAATCAGAAAAAATCACTCTTTCGCAACATCCTACTCCACGCTCTCCGGAATCGCCGGATTTGCGGCCACATCCTCCCCGCCCTCTTCGCTCCGGCCATCGATTGCCAGCACCGCCTCCTCGGCTACCTCGTCCCTATAGGCGAAAGGATCGGCATATCTTTTATCCGCCAGAGCTTGCGCATTGCCCTTGCGCTTCTCTATGTCTTCCATGATCTTATCCAGCCTCGGCTGGATGCTGCCATCTCCCAGCGCAGTCGTATACATGGGATATTGGATATAATTTATATCCACATAAGCTTTCTTGAAGACTACATTGAAAGAGTAGATGGTGACCGCTCCGAGGAATATCAGGAACATCAAGCGCGCATTCCGGAAAAGCAAGGCAGCAACCTTCTTCTTATGCACTTCAGTCACCTTGAACTCTATATTGAGGTTGATATTGTTGAGCTTCTTCATGTCCATTATTCTTGGCTATTGTCTTGATAAAGTATCACACTGAAAGTGAGCATGACTACGTCCTTATTATACTGGTCGAAATCATCAAAGGACATATGCACATTCTCTATCTCCGAACAATATTTGAAATTCTCCATGTCTCCCAGGAAATGCATCACGTTATCGAAAGATCCCCCTGCTCGGAAATTGAAGGTGGAAGTGGTGAGCAGACTGCCGGCCTCTTTTTCCTGGGCTTCCTTGGTCGCCCCCTGGTTCTTTATTTCCAGCTTCACCTTGTCGCGTACGGCAGTCTTCTCCGCTTCTTTGATGAAAACTACCACGTCTTCTTTCCTTATGACAGAATCAAAGGCAGTATCCATCATCGCCGTCATCTCCGCATATCGCCTCCTGAGTTCCGGCAACTGGGCGTTCTTGGAACTCTGCATATAGGCAGATTGCTCATCCTGCACTATCTGACTACTGTATTTCTCTATATCCTTCACCAGATATTCCGCGCCTATATACAAGAATGCCGCCACGAGCAATACGGCAATCGCGACATTTATGGTGAATTTCTTCTTTATCTCATTCATAAGCTTGGAGTATTCCTTACTTTATCAGATCCTTTTCCTTGATATAAAAGGTGTATTTGAAATCTATATCGACCGACTTTACATAATTGTCCGTATCATATTCCAGATCCGAGAATATCATCGAGGCCTTGAGCCTATCTTCCAATGCCAGGAGGAGATCCCGCGTCCTCGCATTGCCGCTTATCCGGACACGGAATTTCCTGTCCGCTGCCTGCGCGGCGCTTCCTTCCGCCTCTGCCATCCCCCCGGCGCCTGCCGCCGCGGCCTTGCCATAATCTTGCGCACCTTTCTTCGCCGCAGTATCCTCGTATTCCGTCACGTTGATATCTTCCAACCTGACTCCGGCTGGAATCAGCACGGAAATAGTCTCGAATAACCCCGTCCAAGCGATATGCCCCGTCTGGGCTTCATAGATGCTCGCCACCCTGCTCTTGCTCTGCTTGAGCGCCCGATCGATCGAAGCCACTTCTTTCGCTTCCGCCCCCGAATTCAGCCCGACAAGCCGCGCGGCCGTCGCTTCGCTCTTAGTCTTCAGGTACTCTATGGAAAAGAAGAAGGTGCCGAAAAAAATCGCCTGCAGGAGAAACACCCAGAGTATATTCTTGACTGCCAGATTGTTCACCTTCTCCCACTTCAGATTCTCCTTATCGAGCGGAGAAAGCAGGTTTATCTTTATCATGATTATAAATCTTATATGGAATCATCCTTCTCGATACCCCGGAGCGCCAGCCCCAGGACTGTGACGAATACCAGGGAATCATTCCGCGAGACGGCCGGTATCTCATTCGGACTGCTGATGATATTCACCCACGGATTCCCTTTCTCGATCTCTTTCTTGATCTTGAGCGACAAGAGAGAGCTCATGCCTTTCATCCGCGCCTCGCCGCCGCAGACGATGACCTTGGCGATATCGGCTTCCCCGGGAAAATGTTCGTGATAATATCCCAGAAGCCGGTCTATATATTCCATCATCTCATTCAGACTGGCATTCATGGCATCGTATACCTTCCTGCACTCTCCGCGCGTACTTAGGCCGCACGCGTATTTGACCTGCTCCGCTTTTTCCTCGCTGATTTCGAAATAGGCGGAAATCGCCCGGTTGAGCTGCACGCCGCACACCGGAATACTGGCGGTGAATTGCACTGTCGGCGACTTATATATGATAAAGCCCGTGCGGTCTTTTCCCAGGTCGATGATGAGCGTCGGCTTCTGTGACACCTTCTCATTGATAAGGCTCCGCGCGATCGCGATAGATTCTATCTCTGCCGCTACCGGATGGAGCCCTGACATGCGCAATACCTCGGAATAGGAATCTACCACCCGTTGAGGCACTACTGCCACCAGCACCTGCAGGTCGTCGCCTTCTCTCTCGCCTCCCAATACCTGCCAATCCAGATACGATTCCTCCAGGCTCACGGGGAAAAGCTGCTCCACTTCTTCGAAGACCGCGCCTTCCAGATCGTCCTCCCGCTCCTTGGGAATGCTGATCACCCGTATGAATCCTTTGGTCTCGGGAATCGAATAGATGACAAACTTGGACCGGATCTGCCGGGGCGCGGCCTTGGCAAGGGTGCTCTTGATACGTCTCGCCAGCGCCTGCGGATCCTTTATCTCCCCATCTTCGATGATTCCCGGAGCGATATTTTCCCGGCAGCATCCGCACAGGAACAACTTCCCGTCTTTCTCACCGAGCTGCGCCACTTTCACCGCCCTGTCGCTCAAGTCCAGTCCGAAGGGATTTATCTTGTCATTGAAGATCGACATATGGAAATAATAATCTCATAACCTCTCAGTTTATTCTATCACTAAATCCGCCTTTTAGCTATCAGTCTTCCCTCCAAGACAATATCTCATAATTGTCTTCCGTCGGGAATCCGGGAGGAGGACTGTAAGTAAGATGCTCATCGTACTCGGTAAGCGTATCCTGATAGCCCTCCTCTATCACGCCGTCCTTCAGGTAATTCCAGGACCAGCTGCGATAAGTAATGATTCCGCCGTAGACAGTGAGATGGGTCTTGAGCACTTCCTCGTCATCCGCGACATTCCGGGTGAAGACATGCCCGTTTTGGGAGAGCATCATCGCATCGATTTCTAGCGTATCCGGCGCATACTGAGGCACCAGCACGTCCCCTTCCGCCATGAGTCCGAGGACGTCCGAGCCGTCCCGCGCCGTATACAGGATATCGTCATTTATCGTTATGCGGGCGCGCTGATTCTTGCTCGCGGCGAAGAACGGCAAATCGGGCGGAGCTTCGGCGCCGGCAAAATTGGATGCCGCCACCGTGGCCGCGCCGCGGACCGTCCCTTCCACCCACACATCATCCTCCACGAAGATGAGCCCGTTCTCGGGCATATCGTAATTTTCGGGAATACTAAGGATGGGATTGACGGGATTGCACAGGGCTCCGTACTTCTCCAGATCAAACCTCCATCCGCCATCCTCCTTATAGCGGACGCTGCTTTCTTCACTGTTCTCATATGTCTTCACGATGTACACGTCCAAAGTCCCGTCGGCTTTGAATACTATCCGGTAGCCTACGCCCGGCACGACAGCGAAATCCACTCCGGGAGTGAGGCCTTTCGATATAGCCTTATTGATATCTTTCTGTTTGGCAAGCACCGGAGGAAGGTATATTCCGTCTGCCGTCTTGGCCTTGTCCTTGATATTGCTCATGTCTACGGCAAAAAGATCGAAATCTATCTTAGGCACTCCCATCTCCCAATATTTCTGACAGTCCTCCGGGTAGTTGAGTCCGTCAGCCGGATCGGTATCGGGAGCCCCCGCCAGCCCCCAGATGCCGGGCATATCGATGGCATCGCCCCGGTAATCCACGGTAGGGCAGCCGTCACCGATACAGATAATGGTTATTTCCTCTTCGTAGGTACATGTTCCTTCAGGCATCCCTTCGCACGGATCACTCCCGGGATCAGAGATAAAATTGAAATCATCTACCCAATCCGTAAAGTTCGGATCATCGAAATAATCATCGCATTCCTCATTCACACAGTGGAAATAATCGTCGAAATCCGTGCAATCATCGAAGACCTCCTCAATCCCATCCGTATAGTCAAATATATCCCAGAAACCCCCCGTGCTCGCGCCGAAAAAATCCCAGATGGAATCATCCATCTCTTCATTGAAGAAATCCCAGAAAGAACCCGGATTGGACGTATCGCACTCGAACATGTCCCAACAGCTCTCGTCGTGGCAATTATAAGTCTCTACCGCGCTGGTGACTTCCGCGCTGCACTCGTTGTCGTACCGTATCCCGGAGTTGGAATGCACCGGCCCGATCATCGTCTCATCCTCTCCTATCCAGAGGTTGGTATCGGAAAGAAGCGCGTAAGTCGACAGAGACCTCTTACCCATCCTTGCCGTCACAGTCTTCTCTTCTTCACTGCCTTGCACTTCCCCCCTGGACTCTACTTCCATCAGGGTCGAACCGTATGCATACGGCGTGATTGTCAGCACGTACTGCCCTATCGCCGTCCCGTCACGATCATCGTAGGCCATCGTATAAGGGCCGCACTTATTGTCGCACTCCGAGAGCTCTTCATAATACACATCCGTCCCGCCTACATTCTTCACGCAGCACCAGGTCTCGCCGTTCCTGTAATCGTCCCCGTCGTGCGCCAGGTGCCATTTATAGTAGGAGAGTCCCGCCTCAGCCACCTGCAGCGCCTTCGTCTTCTTGGATTCCATAGTCACATTCTTCTTCTCATTGAGAGCCCAGCCCATGATGGAAGTGGAAAATACCAGGAATACCGACAGGATGATCAGCACCGTCGGAGTGATCATGCCCCTTTGTCCCAGTAGCATTTTTTTCTTTGGCATATTCATGGCTTATTCGTCTTAATAGATTGGTGGAAAGATGATGCCGCGCCTACTCTCCGACATTGCGCAGTCGGACCTTGGTATCTACCGTAAGATTATAGGCGCTCATCGAGTCGGGGTTATCAAGCTCCAGATGTATGCCCACGACCCGCACGTCCATGGGAAATATCGGCGGCACCAAGGCGCTTCCGGTCCCCATATAGCTCGCGTCATAATAGGTGAATATGGGCGTAGCGCCGTTGACGACCTGAGATGATGACACCGTAGTCGTCCCCGCTCCCGCGTAATACGGAGAAGTGCCCGGCTCGGTAACCGTCTTCTTGAGCTCTATGCCGTCGAGGAAGTACGCCACCTTTTCCATCTCAGAATCGGCATCGATATCCGAAAAGAATACGAGCTCATATGGCTTCGCGATACTCAGGAGATAGTCGCCGGCCTTGCTCCGGTTCGCCGGCCTGATTTCTTCGCCCATGATCGCAAGCACCCGGTTGGCGTTGTTCGTCCTCTCAAGCATCCCGACACTCACCCGTTGCTCCTTATAGATAGAGATGAACAGCCGGTTCATAGCGAGCAGGAGCACCGTAAAGACGGCTATCGAGACGATGACCTGTATGAGAGTAAATCCTGCTTGTCTCATGGCTTTCATCATGGTTTTACATCGATCATTATGGAAGCTTCCTGCAGCGGAAATACGGCGAGGGGCATGGGCGGGTTGGTGGATTCGACATAATACCCCGAGCCGTCCGCTGTGGAAAAGATATAGTCTCCCCATTCTATGATGTTGCCTGTGGAAATAAGCCCGCTGCCGTCACTGTAGAAGATCTCTTCGTATTTGGGTATCTTTTTATCCGTCAAAGATGTCCCAATATAGTTCTCACTCGTTATCTTGACGGGAATATTCGTGAGCGTGGTGTTGCCCATGGTGCTATAGCGCGATCCGAAAATATCATCCGTATGGAACATATCGACTACGGTCGGAGTCCATCCTATAAAGACTATGCTGGAATCGTCCGCTTCCTCCCGGCTATCCCCCCAGAGCGTTATGGCATACCCTTCGGGATCGACGAGCGTAAAGGGATCGGTCTGGATGCTCTGGTAGGTGTCGCTCGCCATGAAATCATACGCCCACTGCCTTGCGCCTTCGGAATTAACTTTGGAAGTATAAGTAGTGTAATAAGGCAGCCCATTGCGGCTATCCTCCCAGGTGACATAGATAGCGCTCGGACCGGAATACGCGATCGAAGGCTTCGTGCGCGAAGCGTAAGTGAAGGTATCGTCATTGACAAGAACGTCGCCGGGCGCAGTCAGAAGCCGGTCGCAATTCTTGCTCAATTTCTGGAAATAGATATCCGGCTCCGAATTCCTCTCGTCCGTCCAGGCCACATAGATAGAGGAGGAACCGTCATATGCCACGTCCGGTTCGTACTGATCGAGCGCATCGGTATCATTCACTTTCTTCGTATCCCCGTTCTTGGTCACGTTCTTGCTGTACTTCTGGATATATACGTCGAAGTCGCCATTATGATTGCTCTGCCATACGACATAGGTGTTATTAGAATTGGCGGTCCCTTCCATATCGCCGTCCGCGACGATCTTGGGGTTGAGCTGTTCATTGGCGCTCTCGTCATCATCATTGACCTTCCTGTCCTGCGCGAGGAAATTGCCCGAAGTTCCGTCCTTTTTTTGCATGTAGATATCCCAGTTACCGCTGCGGTTATCCTCCCAGACTATATATATGTTCCCGTCATGATCTATCTCTATATCCGGATCCATCTGCTTCGTCCCCGGAGGCGCGCTTCCTACAGGCACGTTCCGGTTCACGGTATACCGGGTGCCGGTAGGAGCTCCTGTGGAAGTATTTATCTGCTGCAAATAGACATTGTTATCCCCCGCCCCCGCGCTCTCATCGTCCCATACCACCCAGACCGAGTTGTCCTTAGGGGAAGTCTTGATGATGGCGTTCTGAGCCTTGATATCCAGGGAAGTGACATAATTAGTGATTTTTACGTCATTGGCCAGCAGCTTCTCATATTTACCGCTCGTGGAGTTGTAAGCAAGCTTCTGGAGATAGATGTGCTGTTTCGCATCCCGCGTATCGGTAAAGACCGCGAAAAGATAAGGATGCAAGGGGTCTGCCGACAGCGCCAAAGTCCCCGACGGATCCCACTGCTCGCCGGGCCGGTTGTAATTGACATGCCAGTTGACCATGCTCGAAAGGCGCACTGTCGAGATTTTCAAGCTTCCCAGCCTGTCGATCGCAAAACCCGCCCGCGTCACTTTCTGATCTACTACGCGCAGATCCCGCTTCACGGGACTCGGGTTATACGGATTGCAAGTAAAGAGAGCCGGATCGCATTCCGGGGTCGTGTCATTGTTATTGATGGCATATGTCCTCTCCAAGCTATAATCAGCCTTAGTGACTATTACCCGGTAATCGTCCGCGGGATTGAGCGTCGATATCCATAGGTTGCCATTGGCATCCGTCAGCCCGGTTAGCAACTCATAAGGCGCCTTAGTACTCTTTATTCTTACTGAGGCATCGGATACCCCCTCCCCATCGGCATCAAATACGGTGATATAGATCCCGCCTTTGCCCTCTTCCAAGCCTTCCAATCCTTCCGGCACGACGTTCGTCACGGCCGTAGAAACCTGGTCGCTTCCCGTGACCGGGTCTTTCCATGTAAGAGTTATCCGCACTTGCTTGTAGTCCCATTCGAACAGGTCGGCAGGAGCTCCTATCCCATCGTAAGGATCATCTACCATCGAGATATCCCGCGAGATAGTGAATGCTATCCCACTGCGCGTCACATCCTCCGAATTCGGCAGCTTCCCGTCGATGAAGCCTGCCACCGTCGTCACATCATCATAATCCATTCCCCGGACGATCTCCATCTGTTCGGTCATGACAGAATTAGCCGCCAAGATGGCCTTGTTCCGCCGGATACTCTGAAGGATCGAGGAGAACAGGGAAAAGAGCGCGAGCGATATCATGGCGAAGATGGCTATGCTGACCATGGTCTCGACGAGCGTGAATCCTTGTTGCCGTCGTTGATTCTTATTTTTCCGGTAACGATTTTCCATTTTGGGATTATTGACGATTGATTATCAAGATATGGGTATTCCTCTGTCATGGATTGTCATTCCGTACCCCCGATCTTGTTCCCGGATAGACTCCGCGCGGCGGAAATGGCATTTGTGCATCTGTTCCCCTCTATAAGGGGGGTGCCGGAGGTGGGGTGCGCGCGGCATTGTCATTGCGAGCGACTGACAGAGAGCGTCGCGATCTCATCGGCAACCGATCAGCTTTTTCCGTAAAAATCCTCCGCTTTCACCCGTTATGAGTTATCAGTTATTTCTATACCGTTTCCATGATAGAATACATCGGCTGGATGAACGCGAGCGCGAAAATACCGACCGCCCCGCCCATGACGAGCATGAGCACCGGCTCGATGACCGAAGATATATTCGCGGTGAACTGGTCCACCTCATCCTCGTAGAATTCCGCGACCTGCTTGAGCGTCATCTCCACGCTTCCCGTTTCTTCGCCCACCTCCACCATATGCACCATCATGCTCGGATATATCACTCCGTATGATTTCAGTACTTCGCTCAGATTCAATCCTTTCTGCACCTTCACGCAGGCATCTTTGGCCGAAGTGCTGTAATGATAATTACCCAAGGTGCCCGATACTGTCTCCAGCGCCTGTACGATGGACACGCCGCTGGTGATCATCGAGCTCAGCGTCCGGCAGAAACGAGCGACGTTGAATTTCATGATGACCTGCCCGATAGCCGGCAGCTTCAGGAGAAAGCCGTCGAAAGCTTTCTTCCCGGGACCGGTCTTGATCGTCTTAAAAAAGAAGACGACAGCTACCACGAAGGCAGCCAGTATATGTATCCCATAATGAGTCATCGCGTTGCTGATGCCGATAAGGAGCTTGGTCATGAATGGCAGTTCCTTGCCCGATTCCGTGAACATCCCCATGAGCGACGGGAACACGTACACCATCATGATGACGCCGATGATCGCCATCGCCGTCACGACGACGCACGGATATGTCATCGCCCCCTTCACCTTCGCCTTGATATCATGATCCTTCTTGAGCTGCAACGACAGGAGGTCCATGACCTCTTCCAGGTTACCGCCGGTCTCTCCGACCCGCGTCATACTGACGAAGAGCCGATCGAATACCTTGGGGTGCTTCTCGAGACTGTCGGCAAGCGAGCCTCCTTTCTCGATATCCACTTTGACCTGCTGGAGTACTTCGCTGAAATATTTGCTCTTGGTCTGCTCGGAAAGGATCGAGACGGCGCGCGAAAAAGGGAGCCCCGCGCGGAGCATCACCCCGAGGTTCCTGGTAAAAAGCATCTTGTCCACGACTCCGACGCGCTGCAGGAAAGCAGGAAGCTTGAACTCTTTCTTCTCCTTCACTTCCTCCGCAGACATGAGGGTCAGTTTCTTCTGTTTGAGCATCGCCGACAGTTCTACCCGGCTGTTCGCATCCATCTCACCCGATTGGATATCCATCTCGCCATTCCTGGCTTTGTAGAGAAAATGTGGCATAGTTCTTATTTAAGTATTTATGTTTTTGTCATATCAAGTGCGATCTGCCGTGCCGGATCAGGTCCGGAGTCAGCGTGGCACCTATCTTCACCGCATTGCCCGGAGCCGTAAGCATTTGCGACCAGAGGCAATGGGACGAACATCTTTTATGTCATTCCGGACCTCTTTGCGGGTCCGGTCTCTCTGCTTTGTCATTTCGAAGGAGCGATAGTGACTGGACCGCTAAGCCCTCCCCATCTTGTCATTTCGAAGGAGCAAGGCGACTGAGAAATCCAGGAACCGTACGCAGGCTGGGTAAATCAATCTCGAAAAAATATTTCTCCCTGCTTCGTACAATTTCCAGATTTCTCCCTTCGGTCGAAATGACAAATAAGGGGACTCGAAATGACAATACAGCGATATGAACTATCAGTCATTCCTTCGTTACCCGCATCACTTCTTCCAAGGTAGTCACCCCGCGCACCGCTTTCACGAATCCGTCTTCCAGCATGGTAGTCATCCCTTCCCGGATCGCCTCTTTCTCCAGCTCTTCGGTAGTGGCAGCGCCATTGATAAGCTTCTTTATCCCCGAGCTCACCTGGAACACCTCGTACACGCCCATCCGCCCTTTGTATCCGCCGCGGCATTTGGGGCATCCCTTCCCTCGCTTGAACTTCACGCTCATCCAGAATTCCTTCAGATCCTTGATCTTGGCCTTTACGCCTTCGTCGTCGCAGAGCACTTGGGCCAGCCTCTCCATATCGTACCGCTGCGCCAATCCTTCGTATGTCGCCTCATCGATCTTATAGCCTTCCGCGCATTCCTGGCAGGTCTTGCGCACGAGCCGCTGGGAAATGATGACGTTGGCGGTCGAAGCGATAAGAAAATTCTCGATACCCATATCGGTGATGCGAGGCAACGTTCCCGCCGCGCTCGAAGTGTGGAGAGTGGAGAGCACCAGATGCCCGGTAAGCGCCGCATGCACCGCCAGCTCCGCCGTCTCGCCGTCACGGATCTCCCCCACCATGATGATATCCGGGTCTTGCCGCAGCAGCGCCCGGAGACCGCCCGCGAAAGTGAAATTGATCTTGGCGTTCACTTGCGACTGGTTCACGCGCGCCATGCGGTATTCGATAGGATCCTCGAGCGTACTGATATTCACCCCCGGCTCGTTGAGCATACCCAGGACCGTATACAAAGTGGTAGTCTTACCTGAACCGGTCGGACCAACTACGAGGATCATCCCGTTAGGCTTCAGCACCTCCGATTTGACGATATCGTAATCGCGCTTGCGGAATCCCATCTGCTCCAGCGTGAGGACGCTCCCGGATTCGTTGAGGAGACGCATGACGATCTTCTCTCCGTCGAATACCGGGATTATAGACACACGAAAAGCCACCTTGTAGTCAGACGACTCCACCTTGAAACGTCCGTCTTGCGGCAGACGATGTTCGTCTATCTTGAGATTGGCAAGGACTTTGATCCTCGCGACGATGCCCGGCAATATCAGCCGCGGCAAAGTCATGGCGTCATGCAAGACACCATCGATACGAAACCGCGTCACCACGTCCTTCTCTTCCGGCTCGATATGGATATCGCTCGCCCCTTCCAAGATCGCATGCTTGAGGAGCGTATCCACGATCTTCACCACCGGCAGGTCTTCCGCCGCCTTCTTGAGATCATCCTCGGCGCCTTCCGTACTCCCTTCTTCGAGCTTGCCGTCTTTGGAGAATACCAGCCGCTCGCTCTTATCTCCCATCGGCGCCCCCACGAGGTCGCCGAATTCCGCCTTGAGGCTCTTCTGGAAGAGCTTGAAAGTCTTGCGGATGCTCTCGCCGTCGGTAAGACAGGGCACGATTACCTTGCCCGTCTTCTTGCCGATGAAATCGATGAATAGGAGATCGTTCGGATCAAGCATCGCCACTTTCAATTTCCCATCCACTTCTTCGAATGAGATCGCGTTATATTGCCGCGCCATCTGTTCGGGAATGATCTTGAGCACCGTGGGATCGATCTCGTCTTCTTTCAGATTCACATAAGGAATGCCGGAGACATACGCCTTCGCCTTCGCCAGATCCTGCTCCGTGATAAGTTTCTCGCGCAGCAAGATATCGTCGAGGGAGGCCTTCTCTTTCTCCGCCATCTCTTCCATCTCCTCTATCCGCTCCTTATCCAAGAGTCCCGATTCGATAAAGAATTTCTTCAGTTGTCCTTTTCGGATCCTCATGTAGATTCGATGATAAACCGATAAGCTTATGCCGCCAGCGTACGCTCTACCTTCTCGATGACGTCATTCAAGTGGAAATCTGCCTTCACCAGATAGGAATTCGCCCCCAATTCCAGAGCCTGCTGCACGCTCGAGACATCGCCCAGATTGGTAAGGATGATGACCGGGATATTCGCCGCCTTGGGATCCTCCTTGAGTGCCTTGAGGACCTCGAACCCGTCCATCTTGGGAAGGATGATATCGAGAAGGATCAGATCAGGGGCCTCTTCCTTCGCCAGCTGCAAGCCTTTCTCTCCATCCATCGCGGACAAGGTCTGATAATCCGACTGTTCCAACACTTCTACCAACGCCTTCTGGAGGGTCGCTTCATCTTCGACAACTAAAATTTTCTTGGCCATGTTTTTGTATGATGATTAAAAATTATTTCTCATTATGTATGTCATGCTGAACTTGTTTCAGCATCTTCGCGACATAAGGCAATAATGATACTATTGCGATTAATGCCCGGCAATCCGAGGATCCTGAAACGAGTTCAGGATGACACTTACGATGTACGCGTCAGTTCTTCCCCTTCCCCGTAATCACCACCTCCAGCCTCTCTTTCTCATCTTCCCCCGCCCGGACCTTCGGCAGCCGGAACCAGAATTCGCTTCCTTCGCCCTCTTCAGACTCGAAGCCCACCTGGCCGCCGGAATTCTCCACCGCGGCTTTCGCGATATAGAGTCCCAGCCCCGTGCCTACCGTCTGCTTGCGCTTCACTTCCTCCGCGCGGAAGAATTTCTCGAATATCTTCTTCTGATTATCCTTGGAGATCCCTATCCCGTTGTCCTTCACGCCGCAGTAGATCTGATCAGCTTCGTCCCGGATTATCACATGGATCTCCCCTTTCTTGTTCTCACCTATATACTTTACCGCGTTATCGATGAAATTCTGGATGACCATACGGATGCGCATCTCGTCGGTCTTCACCCTGGGCAGCCCTTCCCCGGCATCCAGTATGATCTCCACATTGTTCGCCCGCGCGAAGACGTTGAGGTCCTTCATCACTTCCTCCGCCACCTTCTTGAGGTCCACCATGGCGATATTCATCACCATCCGCCCCGAATCGATGCGCGACACGTCCAGAAGATCGTTCACCAGCCGGATCATGCGGGTGATATTCTCCTCCACATCACTCATGAATTCCCGCTGCTTATCGTTCAGAGGCCCCGTCTTCGGGCTGTTCATGACGTCGAACGACCACCGCAGCCCCGAAAGCGGCGCCTTCAGCTGGTGCGACGCGATGGAGATGAATTCCACCCGCATCTTGTTCACCGTCGCCATCTCCTGGATGCCGCGGATGACCGAAGTGCCCAGCGTGAAGATGAAGATGCTGATCACCGACACGGATATGATTACCAGCTCCGGAGAATTATACTGGTCCACGATCACATAGGTCGTCAGGATCGACGCGATGTTAATGACTCCCATTACGACGAACAGAAAACTCGGACACTGCCAGAGCCCGAGATGGTATTCCCGACACTCTTTGAATCCGATCTGATCCAGGAAAGACTTGGACATCTTTTTGTTTTTAGGTTTAATTTCTTGAATGCAGAGTTTACAGATTAATTATACCACAACTTTTATTTGGAAACAAAAGAGAAGGCGGCACTCCGGACGAGATGGAGTAGTGAAGTGCCGGGATAGAGTAGTGAAGTAACGGGCTGGAGTAGCGAAGTGCCGGGCTGGAGTAGCAGGTTTTAACCTGCGCCGGTTGTCCCAAGCAATGCATATCCGGTTGCCGGGCTGGAATAGCAGGTTTTAACCTGCGCGGCTGTCCCGAGATACGCGATGGGCTAAATGACGGGATGGAGTAGCGGGTTTTAACCCGCGCCGGTTGTCCCACGCGATGATTACGTTTTTTAAATGCGCGCGGGATGAATCCCGCTACTCCAAAATACGATCCGGTTGCCGGGATGGGGTAGCGGACTGGGCATTTGGAGTAGCAGACTTTAGTCTGCGCCAGTCCGCGCGGTTGTCCCAAGCAATATATATCCGGTTGCCGGGCTGGAGTAGCGGGTTTTAACCCGCGCGGTTGTCCCACGCGAAAAATACGAGATCCAAAATGCGGCGCGGGTTAAAACCCGCTACTCCAAAATGCGAAAACCCCGCATTCTCTGCGGGATTTTTCCTTCCTTTATGTCGTAAAACATATCCAACACGACTTCATCTTACACCGCTGGAGCCTCAGGCGCCGGATTCGCCGCATCCGCTGCGGGAGCGACCGGCTGCTCGGTTGAAGAAGCCGCAGGAACAGGATTATTAGCCTTAGCTTCTAAATCTAATATCTGATTCTGGATATCCACATCATCCGGATATTTAGCCGAGATTATCTTCCATTCCTCTATCGCTTTCGAATAGTCTCCTATCCTCTCCAAGTGCTTGGCATACAGGTTTACAAGTACTTCGCTATTGTCGCCGAGGGCAGTGATTCCATCCTCGTAAAATTTCCCGATTTCCCCATTGTCTTTCTCAAAATAACGATATGCCCGGGCAAGTTGGCCATATGCATCCACATTAGCCGGATCCAGCTTGATTGCGTTCAGGTAGGGAGCTTCACTAGCCACATAATCCCGTTTGGTAAAGTAAATATCCCCCATCCCTTTGAACGCACGGCTGTCTTCGGGGTAAAGCTGCGTCATTTTCATATAAACGGCATGAGCCTTGTCATATTCCTGCATGACATGGAGGATTTCCGCTTTTTTCAGATTTGCCTCGAGATCATAGCCGTTCTTAGACAAATTGCTTTCCAGTCCGCCATATTCCCCTCTCAATCTTTCCAAATCCCCTTCATCCAAATCAGTATTGGCAACTGAAACAAAATTTGGCGTGGTTGATTTGACGAAATCCTGTTTTTCCTTGTAGGGCAGATAGTAATACAATCCGACCAGGGCCAGAAGGACCAACGGGACTGCCAGCTTCTTATAAATAGGCTTTTTCTCCGCTTTTTCGGTCTTTTCTTCCTCTACTTTATCGTTTTCCATACCTGATAATTAAGTATTAAATACACCTTATTCTAGCATGCAAGCGGATTTGTGACAAACATAAGAAGCGGGATGACATGATTCCGCGCTGTATTGTGGAGTAGCGGGTTTTAACCCGCGCGCATTTAATCCCGTATTATTCGCGTGGGACAACCGCGCGGACTAAAGTCCGCTACTCCATCCCGTAAAATCGTATTTTGGAGTAGCGGGTTTTAACCCGCGCTGTATTTCGTATTTTGGAGTAGCGGGTTTTAACCCGCGCGCATTTCGTGCTATAGTAAAACAAAATAACAGTCCATTATGCGAACAATTAACAAAAACCACAAACCACCTCATTATTTTGCCGATAACGAGATATATTTCATAACCGCCAGCACTTACCAGAAGAAACCGCTATTTGATAGCGATGAGAAGAAGAAAATGTTACGAAGCGTCCTCCGCGAGAAGGCAAAGCTTTTCGGCGTAACGATTTACGCATATGCCATCATGGACAGCCATTATCATCTGCTCATCGGGATCGCCCACGGCAAGAATATTTCCGCATTCGTAAAAGGCGTTAATGGAAAGAGCGCTATCTTGTTGAAAAAGATGGATAAGATACAGGAAAAGACGATCTGGTATAACTATTGGGATAAATGCATAAAGACGGAAAATGATTTCTGGACGCGCTTCAATTATATCCATCATAATCCGGTAAAACACGGTAATGTACTGCAAATGGAAGAATATGAATATTCCTCGTACCGATTATGGCTTGAAAAGGAAGGAAGGGAATGGCTGGACGATGCTTTCGGAAGTTATCCGATCGTGGATTTTACGAAAGAGGACGATTGAAATGCGCGCGG
>CAZDCJ010000017.1:2513-20000 GCA_964503935.1 uncultured Candidatus Saccharibacteria bacterium | reverse complement strand
GTGCCCTCGACAGGAATCGAACCTATATCACAGGTTCCGGAAACCTGCGTTCTATCCGTTGAACTACGAGGGCAAAAACTCGATCACGCTTCATTATAAGCCGGTTCATACCGAAAAGCAAGACGAAATCGAATAATCCAATATAGTGCGGCATTTTGCATTTGGAGTAGCGGGACTTATCCCGCGATGCTGTCCAAGCCGTCAGATTCAAGATGCGCGCAGACTAAAGTCTGCTACTCCAAACGCAATTAAGCAAAAGAAGGCCGGACCCAAAACGGATCCGGCCTTTCCTCTATTTTCAAAACGTTTACATCCCCATGCCCATGCCGCCGCCCATGCCCATGCCGGCGGACGAAGAGCAGCTGCACTTGTCCTTGTCCGCGTGCTCGGTGACCGCGACTTCGGTCGTAAGGAGCATCGCGGAAACTGAGATGGCGTTCTCGAGCGCGGTGCGGGTCACCTTTACCGGGTCGATGATGCCGGCGACAACCATGTCCGTTTCGGTCTTGTTCGTTACCGCATTGTAGCCGGAATTTTTAGCCTTGTCGGTCTTCACAAAATCGGCGATGACCGCGCCTTCTTCCTTGCCCGCGTTCTGCACGATCTGGCGGAGCGGTTCTTCAAGAGCGCGAAGGAGGATCTTCACGCCAGCTGCCGTCTCGTCCTCAAAGCCTTCGTTCTTGATATCCACTTTGCCTTCTTCGAATTTCTTCGCGACCGCGACACCCGCTTTCACGAGCGCGGTTCCGCCTCCGGCGACAATCCCCTCTTCCACCGCCGCCTTGGTGGCCGCAAGCGCATCCTCTACCTTGTGCTTCTTGTAGGTGAGCTCTGATTCGGTCGCCGCGCCGACTTTAAGGACCGCGACTCCGCCGGCGAGTTTGGCCAATCTTTCCTGGAGCTTTTCCTTATCAAAGCTCGACTTGGTGTTCTCGATCTGCTTGCGAAGTTGCTCCACGCGTGCCTCGATATCCTTCTTGATGCCATCGCCGTCCACGATGGTAGTCGCATCCTTGGTAGCGATAACCTTCTTGGCAGTTCCCAGCATCTCGATAGAAGCGTTCTCGAGCTTCACGCCGGTCTCTTCGGAAATCACCTTCCCGCCGGTCACGACCGCGATATCCTGGAGCATCTCCTTGCGCCTGTCGCCGAAACCCGGAGCCTTGATCGCAAGCGCGTTCAAAGTACCACGGAGTTTGTTGATGATGAGCGTGGTCAGCGCCTCGCCATCGATATCCTCGGCGATCAATACGATATCCTTCTTGCCGGTAGCGTTGACCGCTTCGAGGATGGGGAGTATCTCGTTAAGCGATGAGATCTTCTTGTCGGTAATGAGGATGTACGGGCTATTCATCTCCGCCTTCATCTTCTCGGTGTCGGTGACCATGTACGGAGAGACATAGCCCTTGTCGAATTCCATGCCTTCGACCACTTCGCTCCCCAGCCCAAAAGTCTGGGATTCCTCGACGGTAATGACACCGTCCTTGCCTACTTTTTCCATCACCTCGGCGATAATGCTTCCGATCTCGGCGTCTTCCGCAGAAATGGTAGCTACCTGGGCGATCTCTTCGCGCCCCTTGATGTCCTTGGCGCTTGCTTTGAGCTCGGCGATCACTTCCTGGCCTGCCACCTCGATGCCACGACGGATGCCCACCGGGTTCACCCCCATTGCGACATACTTCAAGCCCTCGCCGATGACAGCCTGGGTAAGAATGGTGGAGGTGGTGGTCCCGTCACCCGCGATGTCATTGGTCTTGGAAGCCACTTCCCGCAGAAGCTGGGCTCCCATATTCTCAAATTTGTCTTCGAGCTCGATCTCTTTGACGATGCTCACACCGTCGTTGGTTATAGTGGGGGCACCGTAGCCTTTGTCCAGGATCGCGTTGCGCCCCTTCGGACCGATAGTCACCTTGACCGCATCGGCTACCTTATCGATGCCGCGCTTGATCGACTGGCGCGCATCCTCGCTGAATTTCACATCTTTTGCCATATGATTTTATATGAAGTTATTTAAATATATCTCTATCCCATGTCATCCTGAATGTAGTGAAACGGAATGAAGGATCCCGTTATCACCCGCACAAGCACGGGGTTCTTTGCTCTGTTCAGAATGACAGCAAACTATCCCACGATTGCCAGCACGTCCTCTTCGGAAACCACCAGGTATTCCTTGCCGTCCAGCTTGATCTCGTTGGGAGAGTATTTGGAGAAAATCACCACATCGCCCGCTTTTACGTCCATCTTGCCGCGTTCTCCATTTTTCAAAAGCTTGCCCGGTCCGACTGCCAGCACTTTCGCCTGTTCCGGCTTTTCCTGGTTCACCGTGTCGGGAATGATGAGCCCGCTCTTGGTCTTCTCCTCCGCCGATACTGGCTCCAGGATGATCTTGTTACTGAGAGGTTTGAGTTCCATATCTTCTCCTTTCCTGTGGCGCATACGCGCCGCTTAGTTTGATTATTAAAATAGGATTAGCACTCTTTCTGCCGGAGTGCTAATCCCATTATATATCCGGAAAAGCGATTGTCAATGAGGAGGATAAATAAGGCCGAATGCACATACGATCCGCATCGTATTTCGGAGTAGCAGACTTTAGTTCGCGCGCATCGTGCAAATCCGGCCGGCATGGGATAACAGCGCAGACTAAAGTCTGCTACTCCATCTTTATATTTGCAGTAGCGAGTCAAAACCCGTCCTAAAAACGACCTTAAAGGCCATGGGTTATTTGTTAAGCCCCGAATCCTGCTGACCGGCGAATTCCCCCAGGCCCATCGTTTCCATCCGCCGGTTGAATTCAGGAATGACAAAATACTCGTGCGAGTCGGGATGGAATTCCAGCTGCGTCTCATCAATCGTGATGCGCCCGCCCGTTTTCTTAAAGAGCGGGTCCTTCTCGATGCGCCGGCGCTGGAAAGACGCGAAGACCCGCTCCAGCTTATCCCCCGCCTGGCCCGAGAGCAGGAATTCTCCCAGGCGCGAAAACAAAGAAAAGATGCGGGGTCTTGCGACCGCACGCGTACTGGAGAGTTCAGATGGCCGATAGTTGATAAGGTAACGCCCGAGCCAATCGTTCTCTTCCTGGAAGCGGCGGAATATCGCGTCGTCTTCCCGGTAGACAGAAAGAAGATGGGCGTAGCTCTCGGCATTATAGAGGCTCCCGAAAGGGATGAGAAGCGACTTGTCCGTAATGTAATGATTAAGGCAGATGCGATCGCGGGTCTTGTCCCCGTGCCGCCGCACGCCAAGGAGAAAAGTAAACGCGGTCATGAAAGTCCGCACCGTCCAGATACGGCCGGATCTCGCCACTACGATGATATCCACGTCGGAGTCTTCCTTGCTGTTCTCCATCGCGAGCGATCCGGAGACGAAAATGCCGCGCACGAACGGCACCGCCGCAAGAAGACGGAATACGCGCCGGAGTTTCTTCCATTTACGGTCCGCAAGCTTCTTGCGCCGCAGGCGCTTCTCCACGATCCGCTCCCGGCCAAAAAGACAGTAGAAGCCGAATTTCTCTCCTAGCCTTTCCTTCAGCTCCCCGCTCCCATGGAGCGCCTCGAACACCCCTCCTGCCGCCCAGGCGCTCTGGCGTAGCAAGCCCGCCGTATCGGTCCGGTCTTGGCGTGGCAAATCTGGTCCGGTCTGTTTCTGTTTCGCCCGGATCAAAAGCCGCCAGATCTCAAATCCGGTGAGGGGATAATCGAAGATATCGTAATAAGAGACGGTCGCCAAGATGGACCTTTCAAGATCGGTCATGGGGAAATTTGATACTTACATCTTGATTTTAGCATAGATAGGCCCTTATAAAAACAATAAAAATCGGCAACAAAGTTGCCTTCAATTTTCACACACCGTTTCTCCCCCTCCGTATTCTCCGACAAGATCAATATCCTGTTCGTATCCTTCCATCTGATACATCACTTCATCTTTTATTTTTTCCAATTCATAGCTCACTATCCGGTGGACAGCACCGGCCAATAATAAGTTGGCGCCCATACAGACTCTTTGCCCGTTGTTATATTTCTTCTCCCGCAAATCGTGAGAACAAGACTTCACGAAAGCAAGGCATCTTCCTCTTATTTCCTTGCCGGACAGCCTTTCTCCAATCCGGAAAAACACCTCCTTGAGCTTAAGATCCATAAGATGAGGGATGATAATATTGTCGCCATGCTCGCAAAGCGGCCTCAGGACAACACCTAAAAATCCCTTGGAGACTTCCATCGCTGTCGGTGCGTCAGTTGCCAATCGATCAACTCCTTCTATTTTTCCGAAAAATTAACACGGAATCGCGGGAATGTTAATCTTTTGAAACGTGAATATCGAAATTAAATTTCTTGTCATTCCGAGCCCCCCCCGGATCAAGTCCGGAGCAGGCTTCGGGCGTGCCGAGGAATCCCTCTCTTAAGATAAGGCTATACGATGATAGGCAAGATAAGCGGTAATGTAGGGATCCCTCCGCTTCGCTACCGCTCCGGTCGGGATGACAAATAGTCGGATTTGTCTCGAGATATTGAATTTATCAGATCAATCAGGTTAATTTCGATATTCACGTTTTGAGACGTTGATTGCAAAATGACCCATCTTTGTCATTCCGAGTTAGCAGATAAACCTCTCTTTGGACAGGACTACACAATGATGGAAAAGCCAAGCAGTACGGAGGACCCCGCTCTACGGATGGCCTGGTGCTTGGCCTCCGGCTCAGGATGACAAAATAATGGAAGCGATGGATTCGCCGCAGAAAGACATTTGTAAACACATCAGCAAGATCATAGATATCTCAGTCGCCGCGCTCCTTCGAGATGACAACCGTATAAAAGACAGTCATCGCGACTACGCAAGGACTGTCTCATTAATATCCATAATCATTATTTCAGATACTTCCCCGTATAGCTGCGCTTGCATTTCTTGATGTCCTTGGGCGTACCCTCGAAGAGGATTTCTCCTCCCTCGTCCCCGCCTTCGGGACCGAGGTCGATGATCCAGTCCGCGCACTTGATGACTTCCATGTTGTGCTCGATCACCACTACGGTATTCTCGCGGTCCGCCAATTTGCTGAGGACCGAAAGGAGCTTCTTGGTGTCGTCAAAATGGAGTCCCACCGTCGGCTCGTCGAGGATATAGATGGTCTTGCCTTCCTTCACCGGCCGCGCCAGCTCGGTCGCAAGCTTGATGCGCTGCGCTTCCCCGCCGGAGAGAGTCGTCGCGCTCTGCCCGAGGCGCATGTATCCCAACCCCACATCACTCAGGATGGAGAGCTTGTGATGGAGTGCCGGCACATCGGAAAAGAAACTCATTGCCTGATCCACGCTCATATCAAGCACGGCCGCGATGTTCACGCCCTTGTATTCCACTTCCAGCGTCTCGCTATTATAGCGCTTACTGTGGCACTGTTCGCATTCCACGTAAGCATCAGGGAGGAAATACATCTCCAGCTTCGTGGCGCCGTCGCCCTTGCAATGCTCACACCGGCCGCCTTTCACATTGAAGCTGAAATGGCCCGCCTTAAATTTCTTAGCTTTGGCCTGCACCGTGTCCGCGAAGAGCTCGCGAATGTGGGTGAAGATGCCGGTATAGGTCGCGGGGTTGGAGCGCGGCGTGCGCCCGATCGGCGACTGGTCGATGCAGATCGCCTTGCTCACGTTCTTGATGCCGTCGATCTTCTTGCATTTCCCCGGCTCGGCCTGGGCGCGGTGGAGTCTCTTGGTAAGCTCCTTGGCGAGAATGTCATTGATAAGAGTGGACTTGCCCGAACCTGAGACGCCTGTCACGCAGACGAATTTCCCGAGCGGGATCGATACGCTTACATCCTTGAGGTTGTGCTCGGTAGCATGCTCGATGGAGATCGACTTGCCCGATCCTTTGCGCACCGACTTGCCCGGCTCGATTTTCTTCCTGCCGGACAGATATTCCCCGGTCACGCAATCGGATTTCATGATTTCCTCCGGCGTGCCTACGGCGATAATCTCCCCGCCCGCCTCCCCCGACTTGGGTCCCATGTCGATGATGAAGTCAGCATTGCGGATGAAGAAATCGTCATGCTCGACCACCAGCACGGAATTGCCCTGGTCGCGCAGCTTCTGCATGGAAGTGAGCAGCTTGTCGTCGTCCTTACGATGCAGCCCGATAGAAGGTTCGTCGAGGATATAAGTGATGCCTTGGAGACAGGAAGATAGCTGGGTCGCCAGCTTTACCCGCCGCGCTTCCCCCGCCGAGATGGTCTCGCTCGAGCGCATGAGAGAGAGATATCCGAGGCCGATCTCCTCGAGAAACACCAGCCGCTTTATGATCTCGTCGGCGACCGCCTGGGATTTCTTCTCCAACTTGCTACGCTCCCCCCGCAGGAACGCGATTTCTTCCTTTATATTGAGGCGCGTAAAGTCGCTGATAGACCTGCCCGCGAGCTCGACCGCGAGCGCCTTCTTGTTAAGACGCGCCCCGCCGCATATCGGGCATACCTTGCGGATCATGTATTTCTCCAATTCCGTACGAATGTAATCGGATGTGGTCTCGTAATATTTCTGCTCGAGGATAGCCACCGCTCCCGGATAGTCGCACTTCTCCCCCTTCTTATCGCCGTCCTCCGCGCGCCGCCGCTCGGGACCGAAGAGCACAAAAAGCACGTCATTCTCCTTCATCTTGTCCACGGGAATGTCGATGGGAATGCCATATTTCTTCTGGATATATTTCAGAGTGTCGATATATTCTTCCCACTTGTTGAGAAGATTGGCCCACGGACGGAGCGCCCCCTCGGAAAGCGTAAGCGAACGGTTAGGGATCACCAGACTGGAATCGATCTCCAGCTTCACGCCGAGACCCGTGCAATACGGGCAGGCGCCGTAAGGATTATTGAAAGAGAAAAGCTTGGGCTCGATGTCCGGAAATCCCGCCGCGCAGGAAAGGCAGTAGAGATGGTCGGCGAACTGCCGCTCTTTTTCCTCGTCTTTCTTGAGCGAGAAATAGTTCACGACGGCAAAGCCGCCGCTCAGAGAGAACGCCGTCTCCACGGAATCAAGGACGCCCGCATAGGACACCTGCTTCTCCTCGAATTTGAAGCGGTCAATGACCAGGTCGAACCGGTCGAGCCTCTTCAGGTCGGGCGTATAGGAAAAATGTTTGAGCTCCATCACCTCATCGCCGATACGGATGCGCTGATAGCCCATCTTCTCGTACTTCTTGATAAGATCCGCGGCGTTGCCTTCCTTCGTCTGGATAGGCGCGAGGATGAATACGCGCGCGTCCTTGGGCAGCTTCATTACCCAGTCGGCCACCTTGCCGGCCGAATGCTTCTCGAGCTTTCCGGCACACTCCGGACAATGCGCCTTACCCGAAGCAGAATAGAGCACCCTCAGATAGTCATAGATCTCCGTCATGGTGCCTACCGTCGAGCGCGGGCTGCGTGCGCTGGTCTTCTCGCCTATAGAGATGGCGGGTGACAAGCCCTCTAGCTGGTCCACGTCCGGTTTGCTGAGGATGTTCAAAAATTGCTTCGGATAATCGGTGAGATTCTCCAGATACCGCCTCTGTGCTTCGGCATAGATGGTGTCAAAAAAAAGCGAAGACTTCCCGCTGCCGGACGGACCGGTGGCGACCACCAGTTTGCCCCGCGGGATATCTACGCTGACATTCTTCAAATTGTGAACCCGTGCCCCCCTTATAGAAATTTTTTTCGTGTCCATAAGATTATAGACGGCTTATAAAAGATAGTTGATTATCCTGGCCTGAAACAGTTGGAATTCTACCACACACTTCCAAAGAAATCAAGGGGAACGGGAGAGAAAGCGAAAAGCCGCTCTCTGTGGAAAAAATCCCGGCCAAAATCGGAAAAGATATCTTTTCGTCTCCAGTGAAGGGAACTGATTGTGGAACGCGGAGTCCGGAAAAGAAGAGGGGGTGTCCGGGTGCGCATGAATGGACAAAAGCGACCAAATATGATATTTTAATCACAATAGACGCTTAATCCGATAATGAAAAATATGCTCATCGACCTTATCGTCCACATATTGACCAATGCGGTGGCCATCTCGATTGCAGGACAGATCGTGCCGGGTTTCATCGTGGAAAATAATGATTTTGAGACGCTGGTGACAGCCGGCTTCGTCCTCGGACTCATCAATTTCTTCGTCAAGCCCATTCTCAAACTCCTGTCTCTGCCAGCCATCTTGCTCACCTTCGGACTCTTTACAATAGTGATAAACGTTGCTATGCTGTTTTTGCTGGATTACGCCCTGCCGACCATCCAAATAGAGGGCTTTGGGGCCGCTTTTTGGGCAATGTTGGTAATGAGTGCCATCAATATCTTCATCGGATTCTTCACTAAGAAATAAATAACAGACTTATTATGAACCAGACACTGGATATAGCTCAGGCAGTGATTGCCGGACTTCTCATCGTCTCCATCCTGCTCCAGAACCGGGGTACGGGCCTGAGCGAGACCTTCGGAGGCGGCAGCTCGAATGCCTCCTATCAGACCAAGCGCGGATTCGACAAATTCCTGCTGCGGGCGAGCATCATCCTCTCTGTACTCTTCTTAGGGGTGGCAATCTACGGGATGACCCAGGGCGCATAGAGATTGCGCCAGCTAATCATTAAGACAAATATATCAGAAGTTTTAAGCATATCATTAAGACCTTTTTTTCCGTCATAACCCAAAAAGAGCGCCTTATCATATACGCTCTTATCTTTTTATTGGTCGCGAGCGCCGGCTATCTGGGGGTACGTTATTATTACGACGCCACCGCGGAAGTACCGGCTAGCGGCGGCGAATATAGTGAGGGGGTCGTGGGAGAGATCCGTTACATCAATCCCATTCTCTCCCAGACTAACGACATCGATGCCGATCTCGTGGCCCTCACCTTCTCCAGCCTGCTCCGGACCGGGAGCCAAGGCCAGCTCGAGAACGACCTGGCGGAAAGCTATGAGATCAGCGAAGACAAGCTTACCTATACTTTCCACCTCCGACAGGACGTCTCGTGGCATGACGGCGAGAAGCTGACGGCAGACGATGTCGTCCACACCATCAAGACTATCCAGGACCAAAGTTACGCCAGCCCCCTTATCGCCAACTGGCAGGGGGTGCGGGTGGAAAAGACGGATGACTACACGGTGAACTTCATCCTGAAGAACACTTACGCGCCGTTCCTCAATAACCTCACTTTCGGCATCCTCCCCAAGCACTTGTGGGAACAGACGACTTCCAGCCAGTTCCTCCTCTCCGAGCTGAATTTCCAGCCGATCGGGAGCGGTCCTTATCGCTTCAGCAGCCTCAAGAAAGACAAGAACGGCACCATCATCTCCATCGAGCTCACCCGCAGCGACAGCTACTACGGCAATAAGCCCAACATCGAGGACATAGTCTTCAAATTCTATGAGACCGAAGACGAAGCGATTTCCGCCTTCAACCGCAAGGAAGTAAAAGGCATCAATTACGTCTCCCCGGCCAACCTGGAAAAGATCGTCGATGCCGACAAGAAGAACGTGCACCGGCTTAACATCCCGAGATATTACGCGGTGTTCTTCAACCAGACCCAGAGCAAAGCGCTTGCCGACAAGAATGTCCGGCTCGCACTCGCTTATGCGGCGGATAAGGACCTGCTGATTTCCGAAGTCCTCAAGGGCGAAGGACAGAAGATCGATTCACCGATCACCCCGTCGCTTCTCGGTTACAATCCCAATACGAAGATATATAATTCCGACAAAGAATATGCCAAGACCCTCCTCGATCAGGCGGGCTGGGTGGATAGCGACGGCGATGGCATCCGGGAAAAGAACGGAGAGAAGCTCAACTTCGGGCTGGTCGCGACCAACTGGGCCGATATCGCCAGTACTGCTAACCTCCTCCGGGATATGTGGAAAGAGATCGGTGCGGATACGACCGTCCAGATCACGGACAGTATCCAGCAGGACTATATCGAGACTCGCGCTTACCAGGCACTTCTCTTCGGAGAGATATTGAGCTACGACCCCGACCCCTTCTCCTTCTGGCACTCGTCGCAGAAGAAGGCACCGGGGCTCAACCTCGCCCTCTATGATAATCCGAATGTCGATAAGCTCCTGGAAGACGCACGCAAAGAGACCGATCAGAACGTCCGCGCGCAAAAATACCAGGAGTTCCAGAACCTGGTGGTCGAAGACATACCGGCCGTCTTCCTATACAGCCCTAACTATCTGTATGTCCAAGACAGTTCAGTCCAGGGCGTCGGAGCCCAGAATATCATCACTCCTTCCGACCGCTTCAATGGCGTGGAAGAGTGGTATCTTCGCACGACCAGGATCGCTAAGTAAATATCTAACGAACCAAAGCTATGAACGAGGAATATTCTTTGGACCTTGATTCTTCCCAAGCCGGCCTGACCGGAGAAGAGATAAGGAACGCGCAAGAATTGGCAAAAGGATCGGAAGCGCCTTTCTTCGCCAAGTATTCGCCTGACTTCGCAGCTATCAGGAAAGAGGCGGAAAAATACAAAGATAAGAAGAATATCATCCTCGAGGGCAATGGCGGCTCCATATCCACCATCCGCGCTTTCTCCAGCTGCTTCGGGCCGGATACCGGCAAGAACGTCTTCATCCTCGATACCGATGATCCGGACTATATCGCCGAACTCAAGCGAAAGTGCCCGCTGGAAGACACGCTCTTCATCGTCATCAACCGCTCCGGTAACAGCATCCAGACCATCTCCGGCTATCTCCTGATGCGGGAATACGACACGCTCTTCATCACCACCTATGGCAGCACCCTCTTCCAGATAGGCGAAGCCATGAAAGTGGCCACCTATGCCACTTCCGCGGAAGATCAGCCGGTCAGCCGCTATTCCGGCATCTCAGAATTCCACCTTATTCCCAGCGCCATCATCGGTACCGATGTCGAAAAGATATCCGAAGGAGCCCGAGAAATGTACCAGCGCTGCTCGCCCCAAACGCCGTTTTCCGACAATCCCGCCCTGCAGCTAGCCGCGACTCTTGACAAACTGGAAAAGATGGATTATACTGAAATATTCTTATCAATCTACTCGAAAAGATTGTGGGGTCTTTCTGAGCTGATTATCCAGCTCTACCATGAAAGCGTGTGCAAATACGGCAAAGGACAGACCATCTATGGCAGCGACGCACCGGAAAACCAGCATCATACCCTACAAAGGGTCAACTCGGGAAGGAAGAATTCCGTGTGCCTGTTCATGACTGTAGACGATTACCAGAGCGATTTCGAGATAAAGGTGCCGGAAGAAATAAAGGATGTAAAGTGTCGCAATATACGGATAGAGGATTTACAGAAGCTCAGTGCTGCGGGCGTCATCCATACCGAGTTCGGAGGCACTTGGAAAGATACGGTCGAAGACAAGATTCCCGCTATCAACCTGAGAATCCGGGAGATTTCTCCCCGCACGGCAGGGATGCTCGTAGCCTTTTTCCAATATATGACCTATTACTCCTCACTGCTTCGCGACGTGAACCCTTTCGACCAGCCGGGGGTGGAAAAGAGCAAGGAATATATCTTTCAGCTGGTAGAAGAGAAATAGCCGGGGCTCGTTCTTTGTCATCTCGAAGAAATTATGCCGCTTGGCTCCATATCTTGTCATTTCGAAGGAGCCGCGGCGACTGAGAAATCTAGGAGCTTACTGATGCGCTTTTGACGATATGTCCGTTAGAAACAACATCCTAAGCCGCTTTCGACAGTTCCAAGATTTCTCGCTCTGCTCGAAATGACAAACGATAAAGATTCCCGCCCCGACCCTATACAAAATCCAAAAAGGGTCTATACTGGCAAAGGAGGCTTCATGTGTTCCTTACAAGACAACCTCTCCATTACTGTCATAAGTTATCAGTTGTGGGTTGCAAGTTGTTTCTTCGCCGATGTGGTGGAATTGGCAGACACGCACGATTCAGGTTCGTGTGCTTCACAGCATGTGGGTTCGACTCCCACCATCGGCACATAGTTTTAACAAACTTTTTAGGATTGAGATCTTAAACATTGGATCCTAAATTAATCAACCATCGCGATTTTTTGAGCGCGACAAGACACCAAATGTGCAAGCTAAGGGTTTGCTGACCTAGTTTTGTCTTGAGTTGATCTGGCTTTCCTCTCCTTAAGGAAAGGAGAAAGCATTACACCCTATCGCTCGACGCTCAAAGCGCAGTTTTAACTTTAATAATTTATGTTACAAAAAACAAAACTCCGTATCATCCCCCTTGGAGGGCTGGGTGAAATCGGAAGGAACATGACCGTGTTCGAATACGGTCAAGACATCGTCATTGTCGATATGGGGCTGCAGTTCCCGGAAGAAGATATGCCGGGAATCGACTACATCATCCCTAACATCGAGTACCTCAAGGGTAAAGAAAAGAATATCAGGGCGGTCTTCATCACGCACGGACACTACGATCATATCGGAGCGATTCCGCACCTGATGCCGAAACTCGGCAATCCTCCGCTCTACGGTTCGGCGCTTACCGCCGGCATCATCCAGAAGCGGCAGGAAGATTACCCCAATGCCCAGATCAAAGTGAACGTCGTAGATTACGACAGCAAGATCAACTTAGGGCTCTTCAAGGTGGAATTCTTCCACGTCAACCACAACATCCCGGGCGTATTGGGCATCGTGCTCCACACTCCGGAAGGAATCGTGGTGCACACGGGAGATTTCAAATTCGACCACTCCCCTGTCGCCGACAAGCCGGCTGATATCGGCCGCATCGCGCAGATAGGAGGCAAAGGCGTCCTGGCGCTCATGTCGGACAGTACCGACGCCGAAGTGCCGGGATACTCCATCAGTGAAAGTGAGATCCAGAAAGTCCTCGACGACATCTTCGTCCGGGCGGAAGGGCGCATCATCGTCGCCACTTTCTCCTCGCTGATCAGCCGTATCCAGCAGATCATCACGCTGTCGGAAAAATACGGCCGCAAGCTGGCCATCGACGGCTACAGCATGCGCAACAACGTGGAAATCGCCCATCAATTGGGATACCTCAAGATCAAGAAAGGTACGCTCATCAAGACCGACCAGATCAAGAATTATCCCGACAACCAAGTAGCCATGATGTGCACCGGAGCGCAGGGCGAGGAAAAAGCCGTATTGATGCGCATCGTCAACAAAGAGCACAAATTCATCAATATCAAAAAAGGAGATTCAGTCGTATTCTCATCTTCGGTCGTACCGGGGAACGAGCGGACCGTCCAGAATCTCAAGGATCAGCTCTACCGCCAGGAAGCGCATGTCATCCACTATAAGATGATGGATGTCCATGCCGGCGGGCACGGACAGGTGGAGGATCTCAAGATGATGATCAATCTCATCAAGCCGAAGTTCCTCATTCCTGTCCATGGCAACTATTACATGCTCAAGATGCACGCTGAACTGGCAGAAACAGTAGGGATTCCTCAAAGCCGTTCCATTGTCGCCAGCAACGGACGCGTAATAGAGCTTACTGCCGACTCGGCAGTGCTTAGCCGCGAAAAGGTCCCGACCAACTATGTGATGGTGGATGGTCTGGGCGTCGGCGACGTAGGCAATGTGGTTCTCCGCGACCGCCAGCAGATGAGCGAGGACGGTATGTTCACCATCATCGTCATCATCGACAGCAAGACCGGAAAAGTCATCGGATCGCCTGACATCATCTCCCGCGGCTTCATCTATATGAAAGGCTCGCCGGAGCTGATTAACGATACCAAGCGGCGTGTCATCGACATCGCCAATAAGGCCTCGACTGCAGAAGGCGACATCAACTGGGCGTATGTGAAAGACAACATCCGCGACCAAGTCGGACAGTTCCTGTTCGATAAGACGCAGCGCCGCCCGATGGTGCTCCCGGTCGTCATCGAGGTATAAATCTCTGTATCGGATTCCAAAACCCGGCTCATTGTGAGCCGGGTTTTGCTTTTTACGACATATTGACATGCGATAACCTTGGGTTATCATATGATAAATATTAGGAGGGAAATTTATGGATAAAAGAGCGAAAAGAGCAAAGTATGGCAAAGAAAAGAGACCATCAGAACAATCACAATGTACGAAATCAAAAGTATGTCCCCGATGTCACGGCCGAAAGACAGAAGAAGTATCAGATCCAGGAAGCAGAGAAAAGGAGTATAAGGAATGCCCACTCTGCGGGGGGCAAGGGCGGCATTAACCCTCTCCTTAAAACAAGCTTCGGCTCGATTTTTATTTTTCCTTGACTAATCCCCTGCGCGGTATATAATTGAAGAAGGTTTTTTATTTACATTTATGAATACGCAAAACAGCTCAATGAAGAAGTATTTCTGGAAGTGGCAGACCTCGTCGGGCCGTTTTGTCGTTTTCTTATAGAAGTTTCTTTCTTGAGAGAATGCATGACAGCCCGAAGGGGCTGTATTTTTATTATGCAAGAACAAAAAGGAGCACAGGTCGGATATGAGAAAACAAAAGATGGACGTCAGGATATTCCGTTTATCAATGGGAACTACGGTAGCCTATTGGAACTTCTGTGGCAAATGCCACGGGGAGCTGGGCGAACCGACGAGCACAGGAAAAATCACCTGTACGCTCTGCGGAAAGGAAACGATCCTTTCTCTGTTGGGGAACAAATTCTGACCGATAAAAAATCAACTAATCAGAAAGATATGGAAAGAGAAGAAAAAGCGCGAGACAGCATACGCCGCGCTTGGCGCCGGGACTGAAAACCATTTCAGGCTGTTTTGCCTTTTCTTAAAATTCATTTCAAGAAAACCATGACAGCCGGAAAGAGTTGTCATTTTAACAGAAACAAAAACGGGTAGTCCAGAGAAGATATAGGAGAAAATATAAATGTGCGAACAAAAGAACACTTTGATGGAAGGCGAAATGCGAGTATTGATACCGGATAATGCAGAAACGTTCAAATGCCCGAAATGCGGAAAACATCTTGAAGTACCTAGACGTTTCGTAAGTTGTCCATGCGGGCGCTGGCTAAAAACGATCCTTGCGAAAAAACAAAACGGAGGATGGGGATGCGGTGAAGACCTCAGCGTAACATGCATGATCCTTCGTCCCGAAAAAACACCGCTATCATTCTTTTCTGGAATGTTTGATACGATATACCGGGAAAGAAGCCCGATTGACTATGCCAAAATACAAGTTAATGGCAGGCAATGAATAAAATGCCATTAACCTTTTTTACCCCAAATTGCTTAATTTCCCATATATCTTATAATTAATGACAAGAGAATGAGACATGACTGCCATACGACCCTGATGTATCCATATGCCTTTTTTCCCTCTCCCATCGGGAGAGGGCCAAGGTAAGGGGGGAATAAAGGCATTCTGGAGTAGCGGACTTTAGTCCGCGCGCATTTCCGCATCTGGATTTAACGGCTTGGGACAACAGCGCAGGTTAAAACCTGCTACTCCATGAATTAATCTGTTTTTATCGCAAATAAGAAACAGGCAAAATGGCAGAGACAGTCCTATCCAAAATATCAACTAAGACATCCACTACAATGAAAGAAAATATCATCGTAAGCGGCATCCAGCCGTCGGGCGAACTCCATATCGGCAATTATTTGGGAGCGCTCAGGAATTTCGTGAAGCTCCAGGAAGAGGGCTATCGGTGCACCTTTTTCATCGCCGACCTCCATTCCATGACCATCGACTACGACCCGAAGGAGAAGTCCCGGCAGACTTTCGACCTTGCGCTCGACTATCTCGCCGCCGGCATCGATCCGGAAAGGTCCACGATTTATGTCCAGTCACAAGTTCCGGCCTGCACCGAGCTTGCCTGGATCTTCAATACTGTCACTCCGTTGGCGGAGCTGGAACGCATGACCCAATTCAAAGACAAGTCGCAGAAGCATACCGAGAATATTAACGCCGGCCTCCTTGACTATCCGGTGCTGATGGCAGCAGACATCCTTATCAACCGCGGCAATGTCATCCCGGTCGGGCAAGACCAGTTCCAGCACGTCGAACTCACCCGCAAAGTCGCACGCTTCTTCAACAAGCGCTTCGGCGACACTTTCGAGGAGCCGAAAGAGTTAGTGACTGCGACCCCCAAGATCATGAGCCTCCAAGACCCCACGAAAAAGATGAGCAAATCACACGGACCCAAATCCTATATCGCTATCAACGACGCGCCGGAGGTGATCGAGAACAAGATCAAGAAAGCGGTCTCATCCAGCGCTTACGACAAGGACGTGTACGACTTCTATGCCACCCTTCTCAAAGAATTCGGCAGTGCGGCGCGTCAGGAAGAATTCGCCCCGCAGTTCCGGGAGAAGAATATTCGTTTCTCCGATCTCAAGAAAGCGCTCGCCGAAGACATCGCGGAGTATTTCCGCCCCTTCCGGGAAAGGCGCGCGGAGCTGGAGAAAGATCTCGAACAGGTAAATGATATCCTTCGCCGCGGCGCGGAAAAAGCCGGCGCGGTCGCGGAAGAGACCATGCAAATCGTGCGAAAAAAAACCGGGCTGCTTTGATCAAGCAACCCTGAGAGCTTCTGATACATGGTTCACGGATGCCGCTGCTACGAGGGGAGCGGTATCTTTTTTGTTTGCTGGTCGCATTAGCTGGACGGATTTCTCGAGACTTTGGATAGCCGATCCGAAGGGAAAGTGCGGATTTTTCATCTTCTTTTCCCATCTCCTCCATTCAATTCCTCCGACCCCGCATCCGGAAAGCGACATCTCCAACATCGACTCGACAAGGACGAGCCCAAGCGATCTTGCCTCCACCACGGCCTGGGTCACTATCTCGGTAGTTTCCTTCCTGGACTTTCCGTAATAATCTTCCTTCTCCATTCCTTATTCCTCCTATTTTTGTTTGTGGACCTTTATCATTCGGAAAAATGATTTCCGTTTTTTCACTCAAAAAAATAACCTCCGGAGAGGTTATTTCTTGAAAGGTAAAAGTGAAAAAAGAAAAAATGTCTTGGTGCGTGCCTTCGGGGCGAAAAACATCTTTTCCCATCTCATCTTTACCATATGTATCCTTATGTGTTATTCCTTATTTCTCATCATACACCCGGGCAAAAGAGGTGTCAACGGTGCCGAGCTAGGACCCCGGAATTGCTGGTTTTCGTATCAAAATCGCAGATTTTGTCATTCCGAGCAAGGCGAGGCCGCAGGTCACCCGAATGGTGATATCCGGTGATACTCCTTGTCCCTCTATAAGCCGCAGGATAGTTAATCAAATATCGCATACCGTTCAAGGGATCCTTACAGAATGACAAAGGGGCAGTTTCCGGAAAATAATAAGGTTCTGATATCTGAAAAAGTAATTCCCGCATGATCCCGGATCCCCGCCTTCGCGGGGATGACAGACAACGAACATTCCTCATAAATTTCTTTCCCCTCTTGAGAGGGGTGCCCGCGGGGCAGGGTGTGTTTAATAAAACTAAAAGGACCGGGTCCGAAGACCCGCTCCCGCAAAAATATCAACGCGCCTTGTCTGCCCCTCAGTTCTTAGGTATGCGGCCGTAATCATCCTCATAGCGGATGATATCGTCCTCGCCCAGATATTCCCCGGTCTGCACCTCGATGATTTCCAGATC
>CAZDCJ010000017.1:0-2413 GCA_964503935.1 uncultured Candidatus Saccharibacteria bacterium | reverse complement strand
TGATATCGTCCTCGCCCAGATATTCCCCGGTCTGCACCTCGATGATTTCCAGATCTTCCTTGCCCGAATTGGCCAGCCGGTGCCGGGCCCCAGCCGGGACATATGTACTCTCATTCTCGCGGAGTGTCAGCGACTTTTCTCCGTTGACGGCCTCAGCCGTCCCCTTCACCACTATCCAATGCTCGCTACGGTTTTCGTGCGATTGGAGACTGAGAGACGCTCCCGGAAAGACTGTGATCTTCTTCACCTTATGATTGGAAGCATTGTCAATCAGCACCTCGTATTTTCCCCAAGGGCGGTAGACGATGATATTGTGCTCGATTTCCTTGCGCTCGTTATCTTTGAGATAAGCCACGACCTTCTTCACGTCCTCGCTCCTCCCTTTCTTCTGCACGAAGACTACATCGTTGCTCTCGATGATATTGATATCCTCGATTCCCAGAGTCGCGATGGTCCGGCCTGATTCGGAATGCGCATAGACATTCTCCGAATCGATGAAGATATGCCGCTTGTCCACAAGATCGTTTTCCTGGGCGATCCGGGCGAGCACATCGAAAGACCCGATATCGCTCCAGCCGAAATCATCTTCGAAGACGATGACTTTGTCCGACTTTTCCGAGATCGCCGTGTCGATAGACTCGGTAGGAAGTTCCCCGAAACTGTCCAGGAAATCCTCGTAGCTCTTCTCAAAATGCGCGGCAAGATGAGGCGCATACCTGCCGATCTCTCCTTTGAAAGTGGCGCTGTTCATGATGTACATGCCGCTATTCCAGGCGTACCGGCCCGAGGCAAGATAGCTTTCCGCAGTCCTACGGTCCGGTTTTTCCTTGAAAGAAACGGCGCGGCTATAAGCCCCTTCTGATCCCCCTTTCTCGATATAGCCGAATCCCGTCTCCGGCCCGGTAGGCGTAATCCCGAGAGTGCCGATATTATCGCCGACATTTTCCATAGCCGCCTTTGCGATTCGGGCAAATTTATCCTCCTCGCCGATGTGATGATCAGCCGGAAGAAAGATAAGCGGCGCTTTCTCGTCCGCCTTGATCTTTTCAGCGAGATATTTCACCGCCAGAAGGATTGCCGGCGCCGTATTGAGCGAAACCGGTTCGACGATGATCTGCCTCTCGCTGATGAAAGGACAGATCTCCCGGATCTGATTGAATACATTGAAATAATTATCCGGATTGGTCACCAGATAGATATCGTCTGCCGGGATGATCTTCCGTATGCGGAGGAATGTCTCCTGCAAGAGCGATTGGTCGGAATAGAGCTTAAGAAATTGCTTGGGAAAATTCTTGCGCGAGAGCGGCCAGAGCCGGTTTCCGGACCCGCCGCAAAGGATGACTGCGATCATAGCGTAGTTTTAAGCGAATTATAGTAATTTTATCTTCCTCTCCTGTTCCAGCTTGCGCACCAAGTCTTTTACCAACTGGGCATTCTTCTTATTACAGACCAATATGGCATCATCGGTATCCACGATGATGATGTCTTCCAGCCCCACGGTCGCGATCAGCTTCTTGGAACCATAGACCATGATGTCCTTAGAACCGATATCCAGATGTTCTCCCTTGATGAGCCCGCCTTCATTTCCAGAAAGAAGAGAATCCCGGAGCGCCGACCAGCTGCCGACATCGCTCCAGGAGAAATCAGCACGGAGGACGAAGACTTGTTCGTCGTTCTCCATGATACCGTATTCGAAGGAAACCATGTCCATCAGCGGGTATTCCCTGGCGATCACCTTCTCCAATTTGGGAGTACCGGCTGCTTTCCGGATCCTTTTCATACGCTGAAACGTATCCGGAATGAACTTCTCAAACCGCGCCTTGATGGCCGAGATACGGCAGAGATAGATTCCCGAATTCCAGAGATAGCCGCTGTCGAGATACTTATGGACGCTGTCCGAGTCCGGTTTTTCGAAGAAACGCTCAGCTTTATAGATGCCGAATCTACTGCCGCCCAGCTTATCTTTCCCGTAGGAAAGGTAACCGTAGCCGGTTTCCGGACCGGTGGGCGCGATGCCGATAGTAAGGAGAGCATCCGGGTGCTCTGAGATAAATCCCTCGGCCTCTTCCAGCGCCTTCCAGAAAGCCTCCTTGTCGCCGATAAGGTGATCGGAGGGCATTATGACTAGAGTATCGTCCTTGTCTTCGGGAAAAAGCGCGGAGGAAAGCGCGATCGCCGATGCCCTTTCCCGGAATGACGGTTCGGCGATTACGTGACCCGCCACAAGACCGGGAAGTTCACACCCAACCTCCTCGGCATAAGCCTTGTTGGTCGCGACATAAATTTCAGCCATCGAAAAATGCGGCAAAAGACGCTCTACCGTTTCCTGGAGCATCGTCCGCTCGCTCACCAGCGCCTGGAACTGCTTGGGTTTTTCGAGGCGGGAGACCGGCCACAACCGCGTGCCCTTGCC
>CAZDCJ010000016.1:0-21115 GCA_964503935.1 uncultured Candidatus Saccharibacteria bacterium | reverse complement strand
GCGGGTGTCGTATAGTGGCTTATTATATCAGCCTTCCAAGCTGAGGATGTGGGTTCGATTCCCATCACCCGCTCAGACTTAAAACACCGTTTTGAAACGGTGTTTTTGGTTATTAATGGATAGGCTTTACAAATGCTCTTCCATTCAGTATAATCCATATATCAAATGGAAGGGGAGCGTTTAATGACTTGCGATAATGGCAAGTTTCTATGTGGTTCTGATGAAGAAAACATGAATAGCACGGATGGGAAAAAAGTAGAGAAAAATTTAAGCAAATTTTGCTGGATGAATTTTTTTGACGGAATGCAGTTCTCGCTGCCGATTTTTACTATTTTTCTCCTCGGTTGCGGGATGAGCTTTACAGAGATAGGACTGATCGTGGGAGCTTCGTATATCGCGGCTCTTGTCCTTGATATCCCTTTCAGTATCGTTGCGGACAAGCATTCGCGCAAATCGTTTCTGATCTTGAGCAATACGTGTTTCATGATCTTGAACGCGATTTTTTTTCTTTCTGATTCCTTCGAGATGTTCTTTGTCGGCTATTGCTTCAACGGGCTCGGAACCGCGCTTACGTCCGGAATAGCCAGCGCGTTCGTTTATGATACGCTGCTTTCTTTGGGTAAAGAAAAACACTATGAAAAGACCCAGTCGGAAGTGGCAAAATACCGTTTTGCGGGAAAGATCATCGCTTCCCTTGCCGGCGGATACTTATATTATATGAATCCGCGATTGCCCTTCTTATTGCAGGCACTGGCAAGTTTCGTCTGTATAATCTTATCCTTCCAGTTCAAAGAACCGCTGCGTGAAAAGAGCATCAGCAAGTCTTTTGACCAGATCAAGGAGGGGTTTAATTATCTTCTTAGGCATAAGATGATTTGGAACGCGGTCATCGTCTTCTCCGTAGTCGATTCGATCTACGACGTTCTTTCCAATTATTATCAGCCGGTAATGGAGCTGTCCGATATTCCCGTTGTCTATTTCGGAGTAGTCTATGTATTCGTGAATATATTTGGCTTTTTGGGCGCCAGCTTGTATCCCAGGATAAAAACCGCGGTCGGCTGGAGAGATATGATGATGATATATCTTCTTACAAACCTCATGGCTTCGATATCTTTCGGCATCCATACGGCCGGCTTGGTCATCCTTGCCATAGCTCTCCTGACTTTCTTCTCGGGATCTTATGATATCTACATCGGAAATATCGTCAATAAGATCGTTCCTTCTTCGCATCGCGCGACGGCGCTCAGCATCCGCAGCCAGATGTTCAACCTGTTTTTCTTCGTATCCATGTATCTCGTAAGTTATTCCGTCGACCATGGATCTATCTTTATCGGAATGCTCGTCAACTCCGTGATAATCCTGATAGCGATGATGTCATTCCTGGAAGCGAGCTATAAGGGATCGAAGATATTGCAAACCGAATAGCTTTATGCGTGTTTGCTTATAAGCATAAGATATATTCAGCAAGTTTATGACCTTAATATATGCAAAATGGATTCGGAAAATAAAAATGAACCGAATGGCAGGGCTTATGAGATTTACCTTGGACTGAGGTTCTTTTCGGCCTTATTTTTTGCCGTAATCGTCACAGTCAATCTGGTCTATCAGGCTACGATTGTCGGGCTGGATCCGTTGCAGTTAGTCTTAGTCGGGACTTTGCTGGAAGCGACCTGCTTCATCTTCGAGATTCCCACGGGAATCATCGCCGATCTTTATAGCAGGAAGCTCTCCGTCATCATCGGCGTCTTCCTGATGGGGGCCGGTTTCGTATTCGAGGGGACGTTCCCGACCTTTTCTGCCGTCCTTGTCGCGCAGATCATATGGGGCATAGGGGCCACCTTCGTGAGCGGCGCCAGGGAAGCATGGATCGCGGAGGAAATCGGAGAAGAAAATGCCGGAAAAGCATTTATCAAAGGACAGCAGGCAGGCCAGTTCGGGACATTCATCGGGATCGCCATCAGCATGATCTTGGCTAGTATCGATATCCGGCTGCCGATCATAATAGGCGGGATATTATACAGCTCTCAAGCGATCTTCTTGGCGATATTCATGCCGGAAAATAATTTCAAGCCGACTCCTGTGCGGAAAAGAGAGACTTTTCATCACATGAAGAAGACGCTTGCTACCGGACTCGGATTGGTGCGGAAAAATAATGTCCTCTTATCCGCTATGATCGTCGGAATAATCTTCGGCGTGTCCAGCGAAGGCTTTGACCGGCTGTGGACGCCCTACATAGTCAGTTTTTCTTTTCCTGCAGTCGGGAATCTCAAGCCGGTCGTCTGGTTCGGGATCATTAGCGCGGCAGGGGCGGCTATGGCGATGATTATGGCAGAGATAATCAAGCGTAAAACGGATACCAGGAGTCATCAATCGACCGTAAAAACCTTATTTTTCATTAATTTGTCCCTAATTGTCGCTATGATATTTTTCGGGATGGCCGGCAGTTTCTGGCCGGCAGCTTCGGCTTATTGTTTCGCTTATATGTTCAAGGAAAATATCGGTCCGGTATATGATTCGTGGGTAAACCAGAATGTCGAATCGGCCATAAGGGCTACCGTATTTTCCATGTGCAGCCAGATGAATTCTTTCGGACAGATATTCGGAGGGCCGATCCTGGGCCTCATAGCGAGCCTGCTCGCGATAAGAGTAAGCCTTGTCGTCTCGGGGCTCATCCTTGTGCCTTCGCTTTTGCTTTATGCTTATTCCCTGAGGAAGCATAAAATAGGAAAAATCGCTCCGAAGCTTACCTGAATTTAGCCCAATCTTATCCGTAGCTCTCATTTGTCATTAAAAAATGAAGTCTCAAGGCGGTATTTTTGGTTTTGCAAACTGAGATTTTTGATTTTCCGGCCGTTCCGTTGTATAATGGAGGAAAATAATAATAAAAATATGGAGAATGGACTCGATTTTACGCCTTCCGAAGAAGTGTATGAAGGGCACGAAGGCAAAGAAGCAGAAATAAGGAACTATCTCGACAAGAAAAAATACGAAGAACCGCAAGAAGACTTTTTGGAAAGGCCGGAAGAAGGAGGCAAAGGAAAGAAGACGATCCTGGTCATAGGAGCGATATTGCTCGTGGTCATCGCGGCATTCGCCTATCTCTCTTTCAATAAAGGCAGGGCGTCATTTGAGAACAGTCAGGTGGAAGTATTCGTCGAGGCGGCTGAAGACATAGAGAGCGGTGCGGAGGTAAGCCTTACGGTGGGATATAAGAACGATAACCCGGTGAATCTTAAGGACTCCCGGATGGAAATATCATTGCCGGATAATTTTACCGTGACTTCCAGCGACAAGGAACTTACCAGAGAAGGCGGCATATCATATTGGAGGATAGGAAAGATAACGAAGAATTCTACTGACAAGGTGAGGATATACGGGAAATTTATCGGCGAAAAGGGCGATACGGGCGATATAAAGGGAGTGCTGAGGTATACACCGGCAAATTTCAATTCCGAATTCCAGTCCGAAATGGAAGAGACGATAACGATAACATCGGTGCCTGTGGAGGTGACGATGAGATTTCTGGACGGAGGAGTGAAGAATGATGTAGATACGGAAATCTCGATCTCGATAAAGAACGTGAGCATGCGGACTTTCAGCAAGGCCAAGGCGGAGGTGCGGCTTCCGGAGGCGTTCACATACGTGTCGTCGGAAATGGCAGTCTCGGAGAAAGACGAGGATGAGAACGAATATATCTTTGAGATGAGCGATCTTGCGCCGGAAAAGGAAGCGGTTATCGCCATAAAAGGCAATTTCCATAGCGAAAGCGAGAAGGAGACCGTAAAGGCGTCCGTATATCTCATGGAAGGCGAAGGAGACTATGTGAAGTATCTCGACAAGACGGAAGAGGTAGCGATAACGCGACCGGGAATCTCGGTCGTAGAGACCATCAATGGCGCGGAAGATTATGTCGCGGGAAAGGATGAGGAGCTTACATACAAGATAGTGTTCGAGAACCAGAGCGGCAAGAATATCAGCGGCCTCACTCTCCGGAGCGTGCTCACGGGCAATTATGACCTGTCCACCGTCAAGGCGGAGAAGGGCACGGTAAAGAACGGCGAGATCGTCTGGAGCGCGGCCAAAGTGCCGGCGCTCGCGCAGCTGGGGCCGGGCGAGAAGGGCGAAGTGTCTTTCAAGGTAAAAGTGAAGGATCTCTTTACCGTCGAGAAGGAGAGCGACAAGAATTTCGTCCTGGGAAACAAGGTGACTATGAATACCGCACAGCAGGAGATAATCAATCTCACAAAATCGACGAAAGTGCGGGCATTCATGGTGCTGGAGACCAAAGGATATTTCAATGATGATGGAAGGATTGAGAACGGCGGATCGCTGCCTCCGAGAGTCGGGGAAAAGACATACTACACCATCCATTGGAGCGTCCGCAATCTTTTCAACGAAGTGAAGAATATACGGATCAAGTCCGTGCTTCCGGCCGGCGTGAGATGGACGGGCAAGTACATCGATTCGAAGGGAAAGGTCATGACCGATAATGGAGAAAATGAGGAGACGGAAGCTGAGACGGGGGGTGATGTCAAGGAAGAAGAAGGCGGCGAGGAGGAGGCGCTCAATGAGATCGCCGCGGAGAGCCTTTATTATGATAAGGGGGCGAATGCGGTCATATGGGAGCTTCCCGATCTTAAGGCGAACGACGGCATCCTTACATCGGCCAAGGAAATCGTTTTCCAGATAGAAGTGGAGCCTCGGGAAGAGAATATCGGCAAGGCGATGGATATCATCGATAATATCACGGCTCAGGGGTACGATACGTTTGTCGAACAGGATATCACCAATAGCGGCAAGAAAGTGACGACGGAACTCTTCGACGATTACAGCATCAGCACCGAACAGGCCATCGTGCAGGGGAAGGAAGATGATACCCAAGGATAGGCATCATCCTTCGGCAATATTAATCAGGATTTTGTGAAGGTCAAATATGGCAGACATGCAAAATATTTTGGAAGCGATAGGGGGGCTTTTCCTGATACTATACGGGATACATCTTTCCGGCGTTAACATACAGAAGATACTCGGATCAAAGCTCGAAGAGATACTGAAGGGCGGAGCAAAAGGCCCTGCGAGAGGGCTGGCTACGGGAGCGTTGATAACGGGCGTGATAAACAGCAGCGGGACGACGACCGTGATGCTTTTCGGACTGATAACCGGGGGAATAGTCACGCTTGCAGACGCAGTGCCGGTCATGCTAGGAGCCAGCATCGGCAGTACGGCTGCTACCCAGCTGGCTTCGTTCCATGCCGACAAGTGGGGGCTGTCCTTGCTTATCTTGGGCGTCTTCATCCATCTTTCGGCAAAAAGGAAGACATATAAGAGCATAGGCGAGGCCCTGATCGGACTGAGCTTCATCTTCGTGGGAATGGGGTTCCTTTTTGACGGAGCGGAGGCGCTTTCAGGAGACAAGATATTCATGGCTATAAACAGGCTTCTTCTGGAGGGCCATCCTCTGATCGCGATGATGACCGGTGCTATCGTCACTCTTCTTCTTCAGAGCGCGACTGCGGCATCTATCCTCGCGGTAGCGTTGGGAGCGGCGGGAGTCATGGATCTTCCGGCGGCATTATACCTGATCATCGGAATAAATCTCGGCTCAAGCCTGAAGGTCGTATATCTCGCGCTGCGGGGCGAGAACTTTTCCGGAAAACTCGCCTTCATACATCTGCTCTTCAATCTGACGGGGTCTGCCATAGTGCTCGCCTTGTTCCCGTATTTCCGGGAGGTCGTGGAAATGAGCGCGGATACGGCAGGCAGGCAGATTGCCAACGCGCATACGCTGTATAACGTCATAAGCGCGATAATATTCCTGCCGCTGATACCGGCCGCGACGAAGCTTTCCCGCAAGGTATCCGAAGGCATGGAGCCTATCGGGAAGAGCCAGTTGTGCTATCTTGATCGGAAGCTCATATCTACGCCTTCCGTATCGCTTGCCCAAGTGAACAGGGGTGCGGTAGAGATGGCGAATATCTCTTTCGATATGCTGGATTCGTCCAGGGAGATGCTGTTCGACGGAAAGGCCGGGAATATAGAGGATATCAGGATCGATGAAGAGAAGATAGACCTGATGACCGGGAAGATGACGGAATATGCCATATGGATATCCCAGCAGAACCTCAGCCATGCGGACAAGATGAAGCTGTTCAGCCTGATGCACGTCCTCGCGGATCTGGAGCATCTGACAGATCATATCCTGGCGCTCTCGAATATCTTCGCGGAGATGACGGAAACAGATGAGGCGGAATTCTCGGAGAAGGCGAAGAGGGATCTTGGCGCGGTATTCGGGAAGCTCAAGATCATGCAGAATCTCGTGATAAAGGCGCTCCGGGAGCAGGATCAGAGGCTTGCCGGCGAGATAAAGGACCATGAGAACAAGGTGGACGAGGTGATAAAGAAAGTAGCGGATTCCCACGAGAGGCGCATGAGGGATGGCTCGTGTTCGCTTTTGGCGGGAAAATACTATATGGAGATATTGTATAATCTGGAAAGAGTCGGGGATTATTATGATGACATAGCATTCGCGATAACCGATAGTTTCCGCAAGAGTGAGAAAGGCGTGCAAAAAAGAAAATAAGAAGTAATAGGAACTGACCATGATAGGAAATTTCATAGACCTGATAATCATATTCTTCCTCCTGATTGAGATGCTCCAGGGGCTGCGCAGGAGGAATCCGGATATGGTGGTGTCGATAGTGAGCGTCACCTTGGCTCTCGCGGCGGCTTTTCATACGTATGGGCAGACTTCTCACTTTTTGGAAGCTAATTTCCAGCTGGCTTCCGCTTATTCCGACGTCATAGGATTCTTTGTGAATGCGATCCTGGCAAAGGTGATCTTCGCGATCATCCTCGGAAGGATATATCAGAAGATAGAGGCTCCGGGCGGGGAAATAGATCTGTGGAAGAGGAGGGTTACCGCGTTGGCGCTTTCTCTCGTCTATGGCCTGATGAAGGTTTTCGTCATGATTTCTATCTTTATCGCGCTTACTATCCCGGGGTTCATGAGGGCGCAGCTGGAGGGATCGACGGCGGGAAATTTCGTGAAGAGCGATCCTGTCAACACTAATGAGAGATTCGGCGATGTATTTGGAGGGCTTATGACCGCGCTCACGCGGGATCTGGATTTCATGAGTATAAAGACTGGTTCGGAAGAAAAAGTGGATCTTGGATTCCAGGTGCTTGAGGTAAGCGAGGATCCGGAGGAGGAAGAAGGGATGTTGAGAGCGGTCAATGAGGAAAGGACTTTGCGGGGATTGAAGGCTCTCGTGATGGACGAAGAGGCGCGGCGGGCGGCGAGGGATTATGGAAGATATCTCTTCGAGAACGGGATATTTTCCCATATCGATCTGGAAGGCAGGGGTCCCGGAGACAGGCTGAAGGATTATGATACGGTTTTTACTATGGCGGGCGAGAACCTCGCTTATGCGCCGGATCTTCAGACCGCCCATCAGGGGCTCATGGACAGCCAGGGGCATCGGGAGAATATCCTTCACCCGTTCTTCGGTCGGGTTGGGATAGGCGTGATAGACGGAGGGTCATATGGGAAGATATATGTGCAGGAATTCCTGGACTGAGAGGACGGTGACTATGGCTTTATGAAGCCATATCTGAAGCTCGAAATATAGTTGCGAAAAGCGGCAGGATACTGTAGAATGGAGGGAACGCAATTCATATCTTAATAAGAAAGAATGAAAGAATCGATCAAGACCGGGCTGTGTTTCGGGCTGACCTCAGGAACGATAACGACACTGGGGCTGATGGTGGGGCTCGCGGCCGGAACGTCGTCCCGGGCGGCAGTCATAGGAGGTCTGCTGACCATCGCTATCGCGGATGCGCTGTCCGATGCGCTTGGGGTGCATATATCGGAAGAGTCGAAAGAAGCGAAATTGAAGAATCATGTGTGGGAAGCGACACTTACGACTTTCTGTACGAAATTCTTTTACGCGCTTACTTTCGTGATCCCTGTCATGATGTTTGATCTTCAGAAGGCAGTCATGGTAGGTATCGCATGGGGGGTGTTCATACTTGCAGCGATGAGTTTCTTCATTGCGAGGAGTCAGGATGAAAAAGCACGGCACGTGATCACGGAGCATGTCTCGATCGCCATACTGGTAATCATCATCACGAACCAGGTGGGCAAGATGGTCGCCGGCATGTAAGCCGTTTCATATATCAGCAAATAGGATGGAAGAGAAAGAAAGCGCGATAAAGGTATTCTTGAGGAGAGTGGTGATCCTGTACAGATTCGTCATCTCAGGGCTCAAGATTGCCGCGTTAAAACCATATTGGAGGCAAAGAGAAGTCGCAAGGGTGCTCTTTTTGAGCGCGGTCATAAACCTGTCGATGTGGGCATATCTTTACGCGAACCGGATCGAAAGCGACTACCCCATAATATTGCATTACAATCTCTTCCTGGGGGTCGACCTTCTCGGAGACTACGATATGATATACATGCTTCCCGCCATAGGATCTATCTTGTTTGTAATGAATGCCATGCTGGGACAATTCTTCTATAAGATCGAGAGACTGGCTTCGTATATGTTGACTTTCAATATCCTGGCGATCCAAAGCATCCTCATGCTCTCCTGTTATCTCCTCATCCAGACGAACCGATGATCGGATCCGGCTTAGATCCACGCAAGAGCCGGCTTTTTATTCTGTCCGGAAAACGTCCGGGATGGCAGCGGTACCCTTGTAAAATCTCTGAAATCGGTCTAGAATAGAGTTTCAGGTAAGAAATATATCATGAAAAGCATCATAGTAAAAGGCGCGCGCGAGCATAATCTGAAGAACATAGATCTGGAACTGCCGCGCGATAAATTTATAGTGTTTACCGGGATATCGGGGTCGGGGAAATCGACCCTGGCTTTTGATACCATCTTTGCTGAAGGACAGAGGCGGTATCTGGAAAGCCTGTCCAGCTATGCGCGGCAGTTCCTCGGCCAGATGGAAAAACCGGACGTGGATTATATCGAGGGGCTGTCTCCCGCCATATCCATATCGCAGAAATCGGCTTCACATAATCCCCGCTCGACTGTGGGAACTATAACGGAAGTATATGATTATATGCGGCTCTTCTTCGCCAAGGTGGGCGTGCCGCATTGCACCAAGTGCGGGAAGCCGATTAGGGCGCTCACTATAGAGCAGATGACGGAGAAGGTGCTGGAAATCGGCGAAGGGAAGAAGATAGCGATATATTCGCCGGTTGTGCGCAGCCGGAAAGGAGAATATCTTTCGCTGCTCAACGAGCTGTATAAGCGGGGTTATATGAAGGCGCGCATTGACGGCAAGGCTGTCCGGCTCGATGAGAAAGTCGATATGGAGAGGTATCAGATGCATGACATAGATGTCCTGATAGATGAGACGACGATCAACAATGAGAATCTGGGGAGGATATTCGAGGACATAGAACGGGCCGTGGGGCTGTCGGATGGTCTGGTAAAGATAGCAGCGGGAAAGAAAGAGACGGCGATGAACCAGCATCTCTCGTGTCCAGATTGTGAATTCAGTTTTCCCGAAATAGAGCCGCGTCTGTTCTCATTCAATAGCCCCTTCGGAGCGTGTCCCGAATGCAATGGATTGGGGAGTCTCAAAGAGATAGATCCGGGCATGATAATTCCCGACAAGAATAAGACCATCGAAGAGGGGGCGATCCTGCCATGGAGCTATAAGGAGAATAACTATTATGGCGCCTTGCTGCGGGCGGTCGCGGAAAAGTATCGCATCCCTCTCAAGACTCGTATAAAGGACATACCGCAGGACAAGATAGATAAGATACTTTACGGCAGCGGAGAGAACGAGAAGCTAGAAGTGCGGATGGGCATGAAGGGCCGGACGCAGGTTTTCAATCTGAATTTTTCAGGCGTAATCACGGATATGAAGCGCCGCTACTTCAAGACGGACTCGCCTAAAGTGCGCGAGGAGATCGAGAAATATATGAATGATGCGCCTTGCAGCTTCTGCGACGGCAAAAGGCTGAATGATAATGCGCTTGCGGTAAGGATAGGCGGAAAGAATATCGCGGAAATCTCGGGAATGTCCGTAACCGAGGCTCTGGATTTCTTCAAGAAGCTTGAGCTTACGCGCCGGGAGAAGATGCTGTCAGAAAAGATAGTGACCGAGATAAAGAACCGGCTGGGATTCCTGGATGATGTCGGGCTGAATTATCTTACTCTCGATCGCGCCGGACGGACGCTCGCGGGGGGAGAATCACAGCGCATCAGGCTGGCTTCGCAGATCGGCACGGCGCTGACAGGCGTCTTGTATATCCTTGACGAGCCGTCTATTGGACTGCATGCGATCGATAATCGCAAGCTGCTCGATACTCTGAAGCATCTTCGGGATCTGGGAAATACTCTCATCGTGATCGAGCACGACGAAGAGACGATGCGCGAGGCCGATTATCTGGTCGATATCGGGCCTGGCGCGGGAAAGCGTGGCGGAGAAGTGGTCTTTGCCGGGACATACGGGGAGATTATGAAAGACAAGAAGTCCATAACCGGCGATTATCTCGCGGGACGGAAAAAGATAGAGATTCCCCGGTATAGGAGGAAGCTCGGAAAGCGATTCCTGACAGTGACCGGAGCTCGGGAGAATAATCTGAAGAATGTGACCGTCGGTATTCCGCTCGGCGTATTTACCTGCGTGACGGGAGTATCGGGTTCGGGAAAATCGACGCTCGTGAACGAAGTCCTGTATAAGAACCTGGCAAGGAAATTCAACCGTTCGATGGAAAAGCCGGGGAAGTGTGAGAAGATCGAAGGAATGGAGGATATCGATAAGGTTATTCAGATCGACCAGTCGCCGATAGGGCGCACGCCGCGCAGCAACCCGGTGACCTACACGGGAATATTTACCCGGGTGCGCGAACTTTTTGCTCAGACGCGCGAGGCGAAAGAGAAAGGCTATCAGGCAAACAGATTCAGCTTCAACGTGTCGGGAGGAAGATGCGCGGTCTGTAAGGGAGAAGGACTTATCCAGATAGAGATGCAATTCTTGCCGGATGTGTATCTGCCGTGCGAGACTTGCGAGGGCATGCGGTATAATTCAGAGACGCTCAAGATAAGATACAAAGGAAAGAATATCTCCGAAGTCCTGGATATGACGGTCGCCGAAGCGGTGGAATTCTTCAGAGACATACCACAGATCGCCGATCCTCTGCTGGTGCTCCAGGATGTGGGATTGGGATACATACATCTGGGGCAGAGCGCGACGACGCTGTCCGGCGGAGAGGCGCAACGGATCAAGCTGGCGACGGAATTATCCAAAAGATCCACGGGCAAGACTTTCTATATCATGGACGAGCCTACGACAGGCCTCCATTTCGATGATATAAAGAAGCTGCTGGACATCGTGAGTCGCCTCGTAGATGCTGGAAATACCGTCTTGGTGATTGAGCATAATCTCGATGTCATAAGATCCGCGGATTATCTTATCGATCTAGGCCCGCACGGCGGAACCGATGGGGGAGAGGTTATAGTGATTGGTACTCCGGAAGATGTGGCGCAGCACGGGCTCTCGCTGACGGGAAAAGCATTGAAGGAGATGTCAAAGAAATAAAAAACCAACCTCCTTGTGAGGTTGGTTTTTTTATATTAAGATATTTTTTGCCTATTTTTACAAAGAAGAATCGACCAAGACTGCGGGTTCCATCATCGTCATTAGAAACATCTTAAGATAAAGATTTTCGGTACTTTCAATCCTTTCTTCAAGTTTCTTTTGGATTATGCCATATCCGTAACTAGGGAGTACGTCATGTGAGTATCCTACTTTCGTTCCGATAATTTCATTTCTGGTATCGGTGAAAAGTGCGGGTACGCGGTAATTATTATCCAGCGCATTCAGGCATTTTTGTCCAAAATCATATTTTTCGCTGATGACGGCAAGAAATGTGCATTTTCCTCCTAAATATATATTCCAAGCTATAAGTTCCGCTTGGTTTTTCATCATGGCAGGAAGGTCTCCTTCTTCAAAATCAAAAAGTACATTCTCTACTATGCCACCTATGGTTTCGATAGGACCGAGGAGCTCGTTCTCTTCTAATTTCTTCCTGGCTTTTTCGCAATCTGTAACCAATCAATCCCTCCAAATCAGATTATTTTGATTTACTTTACAGGCTACGTTTTTGTCAAACTATTAATGTAGGTGAATTGCGAAACTATACTTTTTGTCATTTCGAGCAAAACATAGGAGGCTATCTATTTTTAATATAGCATCATATGATAACAGGCAAGACAAATTGTAGTGAAGGGATTCCCCACATTCGTTCGGGATGACAAAGGGCGACTCTTTGCAGGATATGGAGTATGGTATCCGTTGAGGAGCCTCGATATCTATGTTTCCATATCCTGCAAATAAAATAAGATCTGAAAAATAGATATCAGGCATCTGAAAAAACAGGCTTGCGGAGCCTGTCTTTCGAAAATCACAATCAATATCATTTGCCGGTAGCTGTCGGCTGGGAAGCGGCTTCGCCGGCTTTCGCAATCTCAAGAGAGAAGCTGAAGGTGGAGCCCTTGCCGACCTCGGTCTGTTCGAGCTTGAGCTCGCCGCCGCCGTCTTCGACGATATTCTTCGCAATATAAAGGCCCAGGCCGGATCCGTTCGGATTGATGGAGGAAGTTATCTCACCCCGGTAAAATTTCTCAAATATCTTATCCTTGTCTTCGTCTGATATGCCTTCGCCGGTATCTGATACGAATGTCTTGAGATATTCTTTGTCGCCTCCATTATCCATTTCGAACCATACCTTGATCGTTCCTTTCTGGGAATAATAAACGGCATTATCAAGAAGATTCGATATGACGTGCGGTATCTTCTTTTCTACGCACATGACTTTCGGTACCGTGAAGCCAGGCTTGATATAGCGTATCTTCAATTTGCGGGTAATCGTGATTTCCATCTTCTTCTTTTCCCGTATTATCTCTTTGACGATCTTCTCTATGTCGGTCTCTTTTGTCTCCGGGGGCACATCCTGTTCTTCCAGTTCGAATGCGTCCCAAAAATCTTCGATCGTGCTGCTCATCCTGTTCAAGCCGTGTCCGGCTATCTCCAGCCCCTTCTCTACCGGCAAGGATTTGTCCTTGATCATGGAGAAGGCATTCTTCATGATAGTGAGGGGCGTATTGAGCTGATGATTGACCGTACGCAGAAAATCACTCTTCATGCTGAGGAGCTTTTCTAGGTGGATGTTCTGCTCTCGGATATCTTGCGTCTGTTCCCGGACTTTATCTTCAAGCTTTTCAGACAGTTCTTTCAATTCGTTCTTCACCTGCTTTTCGTAATAATTCGACTTGATTATCTTTTCGGTGCTATTGTTGAAATAGTATCCGTAGACGATGACTATGAGGAATATAGACATTATTACCGATGGAGGTATATCCTTTTCGGAAATGAAGATCAGAGCAAAACAAAAGCATACGAGGAGAAGCGTAATGATCTGATATTGCAAAAACAGGCATTTGCGGAACTCAAGTTCGCAATACTGGCATCGCTTATAAGGCGGATATTTCAGGTTGCTCACGAGCCAGCAATTAGCGTTGAGAGGAAGCGCCTTATCCTCCTCTTCCTGTCTGTTTATGTTTTTGGATTCTTCCGGCATCAGTCGTGTTTAGGAGTAAGCTTGTTCTTGATAAGCACATACATGAGTGTCGCCACGCAGAAGCCCACGAGGCAGGCGAGGAATATCATCGCATCGACAATCAAGACATATATCCAGGCGAGCGAGGTATATTCGGTGAATTCAAGGAGGAGGAAGCCGATGAGAAGGAGGAATCCGGTCGCGGCAGAGACGAAGCTAAGCTCGCCGAAGTCTTTTTCCGAAGGATTGACAGCTCTCTTCTTCTGGAAATATTTATGCATCTGGTAAGGGATATTGAAGACCAGAGAGAATGCCCCGAGGATCGTGAGGACGCTTACCAGAAGGAGAAGCCATTTGCTCTGGATGAGATAAGCGACAAGGACCAAGAGACCGTATACGAAGCGCGAAAACTTCAAAGACCTATCGTAAATAGAACATTGATGCATGATTTTGAAGATTAGCTTGTTAATCCTTACGAGATCTTGGAGGAGGCGATTTTCTTTACGGCATCACAGGCCTTCCTGACGTCTTTAAGGTCATTATATATGTAAAAGCTCAGTCTGCAGCTGGCGGGCGGATTCAGGCCGAGATAATAGTGTGCGAGAGTGGCGCAGTGGCATCCTGCCCTCGATTCCACTCCGAAACCGTTCAGCTCCTCCGCTATCTTGAAAGGACTGAGCTCCTCGCAGTTGAAAGAGACAAGAGAAGTCCTTTCCTTCGGGTCCTTGGGTCCGTAGATAGTGAGGGATGGAATCTCTCCGAGGAGCCCCAAGGCTTCTCCGACTATTTCCTTCTCATGCTCGGCGATGTTGTCCATGGTTTCTTTCACGTCCGTCGGGTCAAGGTCTTTGCCCGTCATGAAGTAATACGGCTTCTTCGCGCCGAGAGAGAAATCCATAAGGAGTCTGAGTCCTTGGGCAGATAATATCGTTCCCAGGATATTGGGCGTACCGGCCGTGAATTTCCAAGGGAGAGAATTATATCCGACTTTCTCCGGGGTCACCATCCCGTCGGCAATCATGTCGCCTCCGTAGAGGAACGGCCTCATGCTTTCCAGTAGTCCTTCTTTGGCATAAAGGGCTCCTACTCCGAAAGGAGATATGATCTTGTGGAAAGACCAGGCGAGAAAATCCATATCCATCTCTTTGACGTCGATATGGACGTTCGGCACCGTCTGTGCTCCGTCGATGAGGAGATACGACTTCTTCTCTCCGGTCGGCTGTTCATATCCGCTCTGGTCCGCGATCTCGCGCAGTTCTTTGATGGGATTCTTGGTACCGAGGAAATTCGAAGCGCCGGTGCAGCAGATGAGCTTGGTCCGCTTGTCCACGAGCGATCGGAGGTGATCGAGGTCGAGTCTGCCCGTCTCCTTGTCAAACTTGGCAAGCCGGCATTCCACATTTATCCCGAATCTGGGAAGTATCTCGTGTGTCATACCGTACCATGGAACGTAGTTGGAATTATGCTCCATGTATGTCGTGACGACATTATCGCCATCGCGGAATTCCGTCATGAGCGGATACATGACCGCGTTGATGGCTTCTGTCGTATTGCGATAGAGAATGACGTTCTTTCTGGACGGAGCTCCGATAAACTGCGCGATGGTGTCGTAGGAGGATTCGAAAAGCTCGGTAGTAGTCACCGAAGATGTCGACTGCCCGCGGTGGACGTTGTCATAATTCTTGGAAAGCTTTTTCATCAGGTCTAATAATTCCGCAGGAATCTGGGTACTTGCGGCGTTATTGGTAACCAACCTTCCTGACTTGATGGCGGGAAAAGATTTTCGGATCCGTTTTGTGTTGAGCATATGGAATTAAGAGCTTATAAGATATCCTCCTGATGTTATTATTATAAACTTTATGGATGTTTAAAGCAACAGAATCGGAGTTTGAAAAATAGGTAATCGGAGTAAAAGAAAAGACAGGCTTGAAGGTCTGCCTTGATATGGATCACTGATTCTCCTTCTTCTTGGCGATGTCAGCCGATATGAGCGCTTCGATCACGTCATCGAGATTGCCTCCCATGATACTCTCGATCTCGTGCCAGCTTTCTTTGATGCGATGGTCGGTGATGCGATCTTGGGGAAAATTATAGGTGCGTATCTTCTCGCTCCGATCACCTGTGCCGATCTGGCTCTTGCGCGCGTCAGTAGCTTCCTTCTCGCGTTTTTCCTCTTCCAATTGCATCAGGCGCGACCGGAGGATCTGTATCGCTTTGGCCTTGTTCTTGAGCTGGGATTTCTCATCTTGGCATGAGATTACCAGGCCGGTAGGGATATGGGTCAGGCGCACCGCGGAATCAGTAGTATTGACGCTTTGCCCGCCCGGACCGCTTGAACGGAAGACGTCGATCTTGATATCCTCGCTGCGAATCGCAATGTCTGCTTCTTCCGCCTCGGGAAGGACCGCTACGGTCGCCGTCGAGGTCTGGACCCGCCCCTGCTTTTCCGTCTCGGGTACGCGTTGGACGCGATGTACGCCGCTCTCATACTTCATCCGGCCAAATACGTCCTGACCGTTCATTTCGAATATGACTTCCTTGAAACCGCCTACATCATTGACGCTGGAGCTGAGAATGACCGTCTTCCAGTTGCGTTTCTCGGCGTATGTTCCGTACATACGGAAAAGGTCTGCGGCGAAAAGACCTGCCTCGTCTCCGCCGGCGCCGGCGCGGATCTCTACGATGACATCTTTCTCATCGCGAGGGTCGCGAGGGATGAGCATGGCCTCGAGTATTTTCTCTAGCCGCTCTTTCTCCTCTGCGAGCTTCTCATTCTCGTCCCGGGCCATGGAGACAAGCTCTTCGTCTTCGCCCAAAGAAATGATTCCCTCGTTTTCCGTTATGCTCTTTTCGGCGCGCAGAAGCGCGTCATATCTCTCCACGACTTGCCGCAATTTGCTCTCCTGCTTGCTGAGCTTCTTATAGCGCTCGACGTCGGAAGCTACGGTAGGGGAGCTGAGTTCGGCCGTGACAGCATCGAATTCTTTCTTGATATGTTCCAATTTTTCTTTCATGTCTTTGATTTAAGTACACAAAACCCCATCCTGAAATGGGGTTTCTGGCATATGTAAAAACTGCACTACTTTTCGGAATTCTTCTCTTTCTTGGCCTGGGCTTTCTTTTCCAGCTTCGCCTTCTTGGATATGAGATCCCCCTGCTTCTTCTCCAGCTGCTTCTTGAAGCGTTCTACGCGTCCGGTAGAATCGACGACTTTCTGCTTGCCGGTGTAGACAGGGTGGCAGGCGCCGCAGACTTCGATATTGATCTCCTTGAGGGTAGATTTGGTCACGAAAGTGTTCCCACAGATGCATTTTACGGTACATTCTTTGTAATCCGGGTGGATATCTTTTTTCATTGCTATTTCGCTAAAATTGATAATATCGTAATAAAAATCCGCTAACAAATGCATTCTAACAGAGATTTACGGATTTTGCAAGGGGCCGTATCCGAAAATCTTCCGAAATAAAAAAGCGGCAAGGGTGCTTTCTGAAAATTGGGAGATTTTATACTTGTGGGGTGAATAACTTTTTTTGCAGCCTTGCCTGCTTCAAATCTAGCATATGAAAATAAGTTGTCAAATCAAGATGAAAGGGTCGGGCCGGCAGAATAGAAAAGAAGCGCTCATTGAAGTGCGACATCGACAGGTCCATGCCCCCTTAGTTTTTTATGATATGCGCGTTTTCCTTCCCGAATTCCTCGATTATTCCTTTTGTCTCGCTGAGAAGACAGAATGAAGAAGTATTCCTTTCTCCTGCTTTGAAGAACGGCATCTGGATTTTTACGACTTCTTCCGGGAAATCGAATCGGATAGCTTCTACATCCGCGGTATCTTTTAGGAAATCCAGCATCAGCTGCTCCGTCTTATTGGCAGGGTCGCTATTATATTTGGATCTGTTGGTGCGGGGACTGGCGATCAATATTCATTCTTTGAGAATAAAATCCCACCAGATAGGAATTTCTCCTTTTACGGTAACTCTGCCAGGTTCGCCCTCTATATAGCAAAAACTGGCTTTGTCGTGTTCTTTGCCCGATATCCCCCTGGTAAGTCCGGGAATCTCTTCCGGGATAGACAAGGAAATATAGGGAGTCCTTCCGAATAGATGTTCAAGGATCGCGGGGTTGAAGCTTTGCATATCTTTTCACCCTTCGACTTCTTATCTCTTATCAAAGAAATTACTGGGGTCCTAAGATAGCCGAGAGGGTTTGTCAATAGAGCCGCTCGGGGAGCGGAGACGTCTCGTTTTGTGCAGAAAAATAAGAAAAGAAGTGCTAGGTTTAGCCGGCACGACTGTAAGAATTTTCAAGTTTAAAACTTATGGGAAAGTGCATGAGCTTGACTATAAAATCCGTGTGAGCATCGCGTGTGGCGAGAGTGACGTTGTCTTTGATTCCCGGAATAACGATACCGAAGCTTGAGACAGTCGTCTCCATGCGTTTGACATCGCTATTTCCTAATCCGTATCAATCATGCTGAACTTCTCAAGAACTGTCAAGGACTGGCGGAATGGCAGGGAATGGAGATGCCGATGCTCGGAATGCCGTGAAAAACCCGTATTTCTCCCAAAACCCTTGCATTTCCCGATAGCCGTGTTATACTGCTTCTCAAGAAAGGTCCTTCGGGAATTTTCCATTAAACAGTTAATTTTGCCTTCGGGCAAAGAGTCTGCGGTCACAGGAAAGGCTTATATCCTTGTTCCTTTTTTGCTTGCAATGAAGGGATAAAAACCGGTGGTGAGCGGGCACATTAGAAAGGTTTTTAAGATGGAAGAAGAAAAAAGCAAGATCAATATGATGGACATGCTGAAAGCAGGCGTCCACTTTGGTCACAAGAAGTCCAAGAAGCATCCGAAGATGGATGATTATGTTTTTGGTGTGCGCAATGGCATCAGTATAATCGATCTCGGCAAGACCAAGAGCAAACTGGCCGAAGCGGCGGATTTTGCCAAGAAGGTGAGCGAGAACGGCGGTACGATCCTTTTTGTCGGCACGAAACGGCAGGCAAGTAAGATCGTCGAAACCGCGGCAAAGAAATGCGACATGCCGTACGTCTCGGAAAGATGGCTGGGCGGTACTTTTACCAATTTCGACAAGATCCTGATCGGTAAGAAGCGTCTCGAGTCTCTCCTCGCACAGAAGGAGAGCGGCGAACTGGCGCAGAAATACACCAAGAAAGAAGTGCGCGAGATAGAGCGCGAGATGAAGCGGCTGGAAGTGAAGTTCGGCGGCATCATGAAGATCAACAAGATTCCGGAAGCCGTATTCATCGTCGATGTCATCGAAGAAGAGACTGCGGTGCTCGAGTCGATTGCCAAGCATGTGCCGATAATCGCCATAACTGATACAAATACCGATCCTTCCCGGATCGCATATCCGGTTCCTGCCAACGATGACGCCATCCGTTCGATCGAGCTGGTGACCAATGTCATCGCGGAAGCGGTCTGCGGAGGAAAGAAGAAGGCCTAGGTATCCTTAAAAAGAATAATTTCATATGTATGATTTCAGCCCAAGACGTTAAGAAGCTCCGCGATATGACGGAGGCTAGCATGATGCAGTGCAAGAAAGCGCTGGAAGAAGCGCAGGGAAATTTTGACGAGGCTATGAAGATTATGCAGAAAAGCGGCTCGAAGATCGCCGACAAGAAGTGCGGCCGCGAGACTGCGGAAGGCGTCGTCGGCTCCTATATCCACACGGACGGCAAGACTGGCGTGCTGGTAGCGATAAACTGCGAGACGGATTTTGTCGCTAGGGGCGAAGAATTCAAGGAGTTTGCCCATGATATCGCGCTCCATGTCCTGGCGATGAATCCCGCGTACGTAAGCATAGAAGATGTCGATCCAGCGGTCGTAGAGGCCAAGCGCAGCGAGATTGCCGAGAGCGTAAAGGATGAGAAGAAACCGGCGGATATCATCGAGAAGATGATCGAGGGTAAAGTAAAGAAATATTTCGAAGAAGCCTGTCTCCTTACACAGCCGTTCGTAAAGGATCCCGACATGACGGTCGGAGAGCTTTTGACGGCAAAGATCGCGAAATTCGGAGAAAATGTTAAGATTAAGAAGTTCGTGAAGCTTGATATCCAATAATCCGCGAACATCTTAAGGGAATCCATATGAATATCAACGCGAAAATCTTCAGCTGGGATGACGCATGTATCTTCAATGCCAACGGATGGGACATAGAGACCGGGGATATGGTGATAATCAATTTCGATTCGGGAATGGACAATGCTCTTGTCACGAAGATTGACGTGGTGGCTACGGACAGCAAGGATATCTCCCACATCATCCGCAAGGCTAATGCTTCGGATCTAGAGACATGCGAGAGGAACAGAGAGAAGGAAATCGAGGCAGTGAAGGTCTGTCGAGATATGGTCAAAAAAAGGAATCTTCCCATGAAAGTCGTGGATGCACATTTCAGTTTCGACGGAGGAAAAGTCACATTCTCTTTCATCGCTGAAAAGAGGGTGGATTTTCGCGAGCTCGTAAAAGACCTTTCCAAGCAGTTCCAGCGCTCAATCCGTCTGCAGCAGATCGGATCGCGCGATGAGGCGAAAGGAAAAGGGGGTTTTGGCGCGTGCGGAAGGAGGCTGTGCTGCATGAACTTCTCGGGAGCGTTGCAGAGCGTCACGATCGAGGATGCGAGGACCCAGCAGATGGGACAGCGCGGAAGCGATCGGCTTTCCGGCCTGTGTGATCGGCTGCGCTGCTGCCTCTCTTTCGAGTCTGCCCAATACCGGAAAGAGCTGGAAGATTTTCCCCGAGACCGCCAGGAAGTGAAGTGGGAGAATAAGAAAGGCATAATGGTGGATAAGAACATAATGCTGCGGCAAGTGACGGTCGAATTCGAAGACAAAAGCAAGAAAAGGCTCCCGCTCCGTGAGATATCTTTCAAGGAAGAGGGTTAAGAAATAAATACGAAATACTATGGATTTTGCTCTACTGCCCCAGATGGCCATCGTGTTTTCCATCGCAGGAATCCTCTTCATTGTAGGAAGGAATTTTTCGAAAGTGAAAGAGGCCTCGTGCGAGCAGATATTTTCAGAAGAGAACGTGAAGGAGAAGGAGGAGAAAGAGAAATTCATGTATCTATATGAGCGGGCGACACGGAGGATAAACAAGGAGAATTACCACAAGAAAATGGCGGAATTCTGGCTTTGGCTGGAAAAATTCTTGCGCAAGATAAGATTGATGGTAATGAAACTGGACGGAAGAATAGTGGCACTGTTGGAAAGGCTGCGGCAGAAGAATGCAAAGACTGTCGAGGAATGGAAGAAGATGGCGGGTGCGGCAGAGAAGAACATACAGAAGAGACAGGGTTTTTTTGCAAACAAAGCAGCTCTCAAGAAGCGGAAGAAGTCGGGGAATGATCCGCAAGAGATTGTCGGCATAGGAAGCGCAACGATACCGATAGCGGAAGAAGAGGCCATATCATACGAGAGGCAGGCAGCAGACGGAGAGAAGTCGTACGAGGCAGCAGAGGTCGGAACCAGTGAAGATGGTCAGGTCTATACTGCGGAATATACGGCAGAAGAAGAGG